>NZ_DAMDQC010000037.1:0-32458 GCF_032082325.1 Pantoea sp. CTOTU50773
GATGAAGAAGGGCAAACCTACAATTGTGCGGCACTGGATCAGGAAATTGCGAAATCCCACAGTGTGCAGCAGCAGATCGACAAAACCGGCGAGTTTGATGCGCTGACGGTGATTGGTTTCATCGGCGATTTTGGCATCGGCAACGGTATCGCTAAGGCTAGCGCCAACAAGCATGCCTCGACACGGTTAAATCAGCTGGAACAATTAAAAGCCGTGCGTTGCAGTCACCCAACGGCGTAATGAATTCAAGCCAGCACGAAAGATGCGGACATTTAACAGCAGCCAGTTAGCGTGAAAAATGGTATAAGAGTGCGCACTGTTTTTATTGCCGATTAATAAGGATCCTTCATGGCAAATGCGCAATATCTTCTCTGGGTAATGATTGGCACCTTAACGCTACTAAGCATCTTTATCGGTGTGGTAGTCGGTCGGACGAAAACGCCTCGTGTTGGCTTTGCGACCTTTGCCGGATTATGGGTATTTTTCCTGCTGGCGATATTCTTTCTCTCGCATTAAAGAACACCGTTTGCCACACGGCTTGTGTGGCAAATCAGTTGGTTAAGCGGTGTGGTGTAAAGCGGCACGATGCTGAGCAATTAGCGTGTCAGCCAGGTGACGATCTTCTTCATGTTGCGAGACGTAATATTCATAAGGATCGCGCACGCCGAGGCTTACGATATAATCCAGATGGGCTTGTTTCACTTCGCGGTTAATATACTGCACCAGCTCTAATCCCAACTCATCTGCATAAACCGGCGCTTTGCTTTTTATTTCGCGAATCAAGTCCACGTTATTTTGCATAAAAAGCTCCAGATCGATTTTATAATAGTCTTTCATTGCTCACTCCTTAAGAAAATAGTGTCCTTTAAGCCTGGCACATGCTGCTTATTGCGTGTGGCTTAAGATGCCAGCCATTCCGCAACGCCACCATGGCGAGAACAGGTCCCGCGGTGATGGGTGCTGAAACTGTATGACCCATCGCGACAGCGAGCGGTTGCGCCATCGGGAACGTCATTATTTTGCGTATGTGCAGGACGATGAATCGATTGTCCTTCGCTGTTGATGTAATTGCCTTGCTCGATCAGTTCAACATGCTTTTTGGCGTGAGTGGGCATGCTGAAAAGCAACAGCATAAGGGTGATAACAGAAAGCGTTTTCATATTCTCATAAAGAAGGAAAGAGGATAGGACGTTATCGGCAGGAAGGAAGAAAGCTTAAATAAACATCACTAATGTAAGCGAAGCGTAAAAAAGCAATGATGAGAATGATAGTTAATATCATTTAACTTGTTCGGAATTGTCTGGATTGATAAAGTGATCGCCGTCCCGCACAGAGCTAACGCCTTTAATGAGCGCCGGAGATAAGCGCCGGACGGGACTTTCATCAGGGCTGCAGGACGCAGCCGCTTTTGAAATTTATTGAGGTTTTCTGGCAGACAATAAAAACATCATCGGACGGTCGCGCTCTTCTTCTAAGCCCGGATTCTGCTTTACCTGCTCATCGGTAGGCCCCCATTCATCAAGATGCACAATCTCGAATCCGGCACCAATCAACGCATTAATCCAGCTGGCTAATTTACGGTGCTGCTTCTTCACGCCATCGGCAAACCAATTGCTGATGCGCTCACCTTCCTGTTGGTAATGGTTGATCGGCCAACTGCGTTGCTGTTGGTCATCGACAATCCACTGCTGCTGAAGCGGAGCGGTATAAATGGGATGTTCGCATGAGAAGACCAGCATGCCACCGGGCTTTAGTGCATAGAATAAGGTGGTCAGCAAAGGCTCGATATTGCTTAGGTAATGCAACGCCAGTGAGCTATAGGCAAGATCATAGGCTTCATCGAGCTGTAGAGTTTCTAAATCCTCACGTTGATAGCGAATGCCAGGCGCGGACGTCATTGCGGCTGCTTGCGCCAGCATCTTTTCTGAGACATCAATCCCCAGTATTTCACGGGCACCATGCTGCTGCGCGTAACGGCAAAACCAGCCGTATCCACAGCCTAAATCAACGACGCGTAAGTCATTCAGATCGGGCAGCATCGCTCGTAATGCGGGCCACTCAGGTGCGCCATCCAATCCTTCCACCGAGCGGGGTAAAGTAGCATAACCGGCAAAGAAGGTGGGGTTATCGTAAATGTTCTGGCTCATGTTGGCTCCTTTATATGAATCGCAAGGAGTTTAGGTGTTTAGCGCGACAGGAAACAGCGATTAGCCTACAAGCAGCAGATGCACCAAACGCGCCAGCGATTCCAGCAACAACAGGCTGCCGAGAAATATAAACACCAATACACCGATAAATTGTTTACGGCTGCTCACGCTGCTCCCTCCCCTGGCTTCAACTCACCGGACTATACTTTATGCCGGGTTCACTAAACTTCCAGTCAACCGGGGAAGATTACATGTTTTACCAAACGGTGAGTGCCAAAACGTGGCGTAACATTTGGGTGGTGGGTGATTTACATGGTTGCCGCGCTCAACTGGACTCGCAGCTCATTCTGCATGACTTCGATAAAGAGCGAGACCTGCTGCTGTCGGTAGGGGATTTGATCGATCGCGGTCCCGACAGCCCCGGCTGCTTACAGCTGTTGCAGGAGCCATGGTTTCGCTGTGTGCGCGGTAATCATGAACAGATGGCGTTGTCGGCGCTGGAAGGGCAAGACCCTATGCTGTGGATGATGAACGGCGGTGACTGGTTCTGGCAATTAAAAGGGGCGGATTTAATTGCGGCGCGCCATGCGCTGAAACGCTGTGCCGATCTGCCGCTGATTTTGCACCTGGAGTTAGCCGACCGCGTGGTGGTGATCGCCCATGCCGACTATCCAGCCAGCCATTATGAGTTGGGTCAGGACGTGGACTGGCATCAGGTGGTGTGGAGCCGCGATCGTCTCGGCCGCCATCATCGTGGCGCTTCCGCCAGTATTGACGGTGCGAGCGATTTCTATTTCGGCCACACGCCACTGGAACAGCCGCTCAATGTGGCGAACCAGCATTACATCGACACCGGCGCAGTGTTCGGTAATCGCTTAACGCTGGTTCAGCTTCAATAGAGTTAACGGAACAAACGCCCGTCGCGCACCAGGTCGCGTGGATAGCTGTTTTTGATGCGGTTACTGACTTTCTTGGCTAAACCCAATGGCTGCTGCTGATAGGTGACAATCACTTCATCGCGAGTTGGTGCGGTTTCAGGATGAATATCCTGGCCGCGATACCAGCTTTCTGCTTCCGTTTCCGTCAATTCGAAATCCAGTGCGCTGCCCGGTTTAGTCAGGGCAACCACCGCTTCATGTTGCCAGCGATAGCCTTTCGGGAAGGTCTCTGCCAGCTTCAGACCGATGCGGGAGAACCGCACTCTGCCGAGCCAGTTTTCCAGCGCAGCCGGGAACAGCCACAGTTCTTTATCACGCTGCCACAACGAATGCTGCTCATCCCACTCAATCCCCACCTTAGCAGCCGCCTGTTGCACTTCAGCAACCAGCTTGCGGCTGGCAGGCGAGAAGGGCAGTTTACCCACTTTATAGGTGGGCGCGGGCAGCGCCGGGATGCTGGCCGTTTTGCGCAGGCGTGCGACAAAGAAGCCTTCACTGTCGAAAATCTGTGGGAAGACATGCAGGAAGCCTTCCGGCGTCAATGCACGCTCGGCACCGTCAAACAGGTCGCGCAACGGCACGATTTCTACTGCATCGGGATAGCGCTGCTGCAGCCAGGCGATGACCTGCTGATTTTCAATCTGGTTCAGTGTACAGGTGGAATAAATTAACGTGCCGCCTGGCTGTAAGGCATGAAACGCACTGTCGAGCAGGTCACGCTGAGTTGCGGCAATCTCTTCAGTGCTGGCCAGTGTCCAGTTACGCAGGGCGTCGGCATCTTTACGCACCACACCTTCGCCGGAGCAGGGCGCATCCAGCAGGATGGCATCAAACTGCTCAGGTAGGGCGGCACCAAACACACGACCATCAAAGTGCGTCAGCGCCACATTGCTGACGCCACAGCGGCTGATATTGGCATGCAACACTTTTACACGGCTGGCTGAATATTCATTGGCGAGGATCGCGCCTTCGTTGCGCATCAACGCGGCCATTTGCGTGGTTTTGGAACCGGGTGCAGCGGCCACATCCATCACCTTGCGTGCTTCTGGCGCGGCATCAAACAACGCGGTGACCGGCAGCATTGAGCTGGCTTCCTGAATGTAGAACAAACCGCTCAGGTGCTCGGCCACACTGCCCAGCGGCAATGTCTCATCTTCCCGCTCGATCCAGAATCCTTCAGCGCACCAGGGAACCGGCGTTAAGCGCCAGCCATAATGCGCGGTGCGTGCTAAAAACGCCTCCACACTGATTTTCAACGTATTGACGCGCAGGCTGCGGCGCAGCGGCTGCTGGCTAATCGCCAGGAAACGCTGCAGTTCATTTTCGTCAGCCAGGCTGGTGCGCATCAGCGCAAGGAAATCTTCAGGAAAGCGATCGGACACGGACATTTACCGGGGTATCAAATTTAGCGCGAAGTGTAACACGTGCAAATAAAACGGGCAGCCCGCAGGCTGCCCGATTGCTTAATTGGGATCCGGAATCGCCGTTCCCCAACTGCGCCACTCTTTCGGCGCTTCATCCTGCAACAGGAAGTGTTTATCTGCGCCCGCCTGTGGCGCCAGCGGCACCGTCGGCGGTGTAGCAAATTGAATGCCGCCACGAATGAACTGCTGGAAGGTACCGGTTTTCACGACCCCACCAATCAGACCGAAGTCGAGGTTATAGCCAGACGCCAGCCAGAACACGGAGTTATTACGCACCAGATGCTGATACTTCTTGCTGATGCGCAGCGCGATCTGTACGCGATCCGCCATGTTGCCCAGCGAGGTACCGGTTACCGTCCCCACTTCTACCCCACGGAACAGCACCGGGGTACCCAACGACAGCGAACCGGCTTCTGTAGCATCAACATAAATGTTGAGTCCGTTGAGGTAACGCGAATCGGTGATGGTACTCTCCTGCAACTCAAAGGTACGTGCCTGAGCCCCTTTGCCGGGATCGACATTGAGGTAAGGCTGCAGCAAGGTCTCCAGATGATTAACACCCGCTGGCGAAATTTCCGGTGAGACCACCGAGAAACGACTGCCGATACGCGCAAAGTCCTGCACATACTCGGGATAAAGCACCGCTTTCGCCACCACCTGATTATTGTCTTTACTCAATGCCAGTGATTCGACCTGGCCGACATTAATGCCGAGGTAACGAATCGGCATGCCCGCAGCCAGCTTGCTGGCATCAAAGGTATGCAAGGTGATCTGGCTGCCGACTGCACGCGCAGCCGTTTCAGAGGCATAGAGTACGCGTTTCACGCCTTTCGCCGCTTGCGCGCCAGTGAGGTTATCGAAACTGATCGCCCCTTTCAGCGCACGGTTGAGCGGCGAAGCCTGCACCGTTAAACCGCTGCCGTTAAGTTGCACTTTCGCACCACCTTCGGCCCAGAATACGCTCTCGCTGGTCAGCAATTTGCGGTATTGCGGCTCAATGTGGATGGAAATCTCAAAGGCATCGGCGCGCGGCACCACGTCCACCACTTCACCCACCTGGAATTTACGATACAGCACCACTGAACCTGCCTGCACATCTGGCAAGCTGTTGGCGGTCAGTTTCAGTGTGGTTGGCGGCTGGTCACCGATAATCCCTTCCTGCGCACGCTCAGCATCGGCATATAAAGGATAACGGGCGGAAGGATTGCCTTTCGCACCCGGCACCAGACGTATGCCGCCGTCTACCCATTCACGCGCACTGGCACCCAGCACCTGCATTCCATCGAGACCAAACTTCACGTCGAGACGACTATTCACAATGAATTTGCTGTCCGCGTGCACCAGATGGCGATATTCCGGATTGATGGCCACCGCAAAGCTAATGCCATTCTCATCCAGTTGACGCGAAATGACCTGCCCAATCTTCATGCCGTACAGCATCACCGGCTGACCGCCATCAATACCGTAGGTTTCCGGCGCGCTGAGTTTTACCGTCAGAACATCCGGTTTTTGCAGCAGGGTTTCGCTGGCAGGCAGCACGGTAAAGTGATCCTGCGCGGGACCTTCGCCCGGTACCAGTTCGAAGGTGTTACCGGTCAGCAAGCTGCTGAGATTGGTGTCGGTCAGGCTCAGTTTGGGCGCCCGCATTTCAATACGGGTACCGCTGCGCATCAGGCTCGTCACCGAAGGATCCACGGTGAGTTCGCCGGTGACTTTGCCGCCCGGCAACAGATTAAGTTTGGTCAAGGTACCGACTTCCAGACCCTGGTACATCAGTGGCGTGCTATTCGCTTTGAGGTTATCGCCGCTCGGTAAATCCAGACTGATCTGCACGCCACGCTGGCTGCGCGCCAGATCGGGGTAGAGCTGATAGTTTTCGTCGCTGTTAGCCTGCTGACCTTCTTCCGGAGAATCAAAGGCAATCGCCCCATTCACCAGCGCGGCCAGGCTCTCCAGCTTCACTTTGGCACCGCTCAGACTGACGTCAGCGTCTACGCCGGACACGTTCCAGAAGCGGCTCTGCTTTTTCACCAGATTGACGAAACGACGCTCAATTAGTACGTCGACCGTGACGCCATCAGTATTACGGTTGATACTGTAGTCATACACGCGTCCCACCGGGATTTTGCGGTAGTAGACCAGCGACCCGGTGTTCAGCGAACCCAAATCGGGAGAGTGCAGATGGATCAGCAATTCCCCGGTGTTAACGCGATATTTCGGTTGGGTATCCAGCGCGGTGAAGTGCTCACGGGGATTGCCGCCGCCCGGCATCATGCCGATATAGTTACCGCCCACCAGCGCATCCAGTCCAGAAACGCCCGCCAGAGAGGCTTTGGGCGTGACCAGCCAGAACTGCGTATTGTCCTTCAGAGCGTCACGCATATCGCTCTTGATACTGGCCTTGATCTGGATGCTGTGATAATCATCGCTCAGCACAATACCTTGCACCGTTCCCACTTCCACGCCCTGATAACGAATAGGCGTGCGGCCTGGCACAATGCCGTCCGCAGTCTGGAAGTTGATGGTAATTGTGGTACCGCGCTCCTGGTAATTGGTCCATAACAGCCAGCCAGCAATCAGCAGGGCAATAATGGGCAATAGCCAGAACGGCGAAAACTTGCGTTTGTTACGCAGGTTCGCGCTAGTCGGTGTAGTCGGCGTTTCCTGTTGCATGTGCATCCCAGATCAGGCGGCTATCAAGCCACTCTACAGCCATAATGGTCAGGATGACTGCCGCGCCAAAGTAGAAGGCGGCAGGTCCCATGGTAAAAGCCAGCAGTTGATCGCGATTCACCAATGACATGGTGACCGCAATCACGAACAGATCCAGCATCGACCAGCGTCCCACCCAGGTGATGGCACGCAGCAGTCGAATGCGGGTTTTTAAGCCCTGTTCACACTTAAAATGGATGCTGACCAGCAAAGTCAGCATCACTAACACTTTGGTAAACGGCACCAGGATACTGGCGATAAATACCACCGCCGCCACCGGGATGTTTCCGGAAGCCAGACCCAGAATGCCGGAGAAGATCGTATCTTCACGGCGTGCGCCATTAACGTAAACTACTGAAATCGGCAGCAGATTAGCGGGAATCAGTAGCACAATCGAAGCGATCAGTGCGGCCCAGGATTTCTGCAAACTGTGGCGACGACGGAAATCGAGCGGGGTGTGACAACGTGTACAACGTCCGCGATCGTCCGGCATGCCGGTTTGATGACAGTTCAGACACACCTGCCACTGTTCCGGAGGTGTGGTGGGCACAGCCTGCGGATAATAGTGCTCCCACAGCTCTTCCACGTTGAGATGAATCAGCGTCAGCAGGCTCAGCACCGTCAGCGCGATATAGGCCACCAGGCCATAGCCGACTTCCAGCGCGGCGTAATCCTGCACCTTTATAGAGGCGACCGCCACACCGACCAGATAGATATCCAGCATCACCCACTCTTTGAGCTTCTCCAGCATCAGCAACACCGGACGCAGGTTCATCCCGAGGGCGTTGCCAATCCATAAATAGCAGATGCCCGCGACTAAGGTTACCGGTGCACCAATGGTACAAAACGCCACCATCGAGGCCGTCAGCACGTTGCCCTGCTGCGCCATCTGGATCACGCCTTCCACCAGGCTGGCGTTGATGCGCATGCCGAGCAAGCGAATATCCACCAACGGGAGGCTGAAGGCGAAGGGCATCAACACGATCATGGTCACGGCCATTACGGTGAGTCGCGTCATTGACCAATCGCGGCCACTTTGAATTTTTGCATGACAGCGCGGGCAATGCGCCGACTGATGCGATTTCACATCCGGTAAGGAAAAAAGGGTATCGCATTGCGGACAACGCTGATAACGTGCGTGGGGCAACGTCTGGCTGATAGCGTGAATTTTCATAGGTGACGCAAGTGGCCCATCGTTCGTTACGTTTACCGGCATGCTGTTCAGAGCATTCTGACTGCAATAGGGAGTGGTACAAGAATAGTCTTAACCACCGACTGCTAAGGGTATAGTAACTAACACAATGATTCACCTGATGGGGCTGGATTATTAGTGCTTATTTTAACAACTGAGTGACAACAAGCTCACGACAGTGACGAGTTATGGTTAAACAATGAACAAAAAAGCCTTTTACGAGGATTTAAATCGCGATGTCCGTGCACTGTTAGCGGGCGAAACCTCTTTCCTGGCAGCACTGGGTAATTGCAGTGCGCTGCTGTTTGAACGCCTGGAAGGCGTGAACTGGGCAGGATTCTACTTGCTCACCGAGCCAAATACGCTGGTGCTGGGCCCGTTCCAGGGCAAAATTGCCTGCGTACGCATTCCGGTGGGCAAAGGGGTTTGTGGCACAGCGATTGCAGAGGATAAAGTACAGCTCGTTGAGGATGTGCATGCGTTCCCTGGTCATATCGCGTGTGATGCGGCCAGCAACGCTGAAATCGTGATTCCTCTGAAAGTGAATGGCACCGTTGTCGGTGTGCTAGACATTGATAGTACGGTTTATTCTCGCTTTGATAGTGAGGATGAAGCGGGGCTGGTGGCCCTTACCGACGGGCTTTGTGAAGTGCTGGCGGGCAGTGACATCGAAAAATTTATTCAACTGTCACGCAGCTAATCGACTGGATCACATAGCATTTGGCGATGTTGTCATTATAATGTCGCCTGTTCATGCCTGCTCTGGTCGGCAAACCCGTAGTAATCAGGAAATTTCATGGAAAATCAACCTAAGTTGAATAGCAGTAAAGAAGTGATCGCCTTTTTGGCGGAACGTTTTCCGCAATGTTTTAGCGCCGAAGGTGAAGCGCGTCCGCTTAAAATCGGTATCTTCCAGGATCTGGTTGAGCGCGTTCAGGGTGAAAACAGCCTGAGCAAGACGCAACTGCGTTCAGCCTTGCGCCTTTATACCTCGAGCTGGCGTTACCTGTACGGCATTAAAGCGGGTGCAATCCGAGTTGATCTTGATGGCAACGCCTGTGGCGTGCTGGACGAACAACACGTAGAACATGCGCGCAAGCAGCTGGAAGAAGCTAAAGCGCGCGTTCAGGCGCAGCGCGATCAGCAAAAAGCGAAGAAACGCGAAGCCGGTGAAGAGACCGCTGAACGTCGTCCTCGTAAACCTGCTCCTCGCAAAGCGGCTGAAGGCGAAGCACCTCGCAAGCCTCGTCCACAGGCACCGCGTGCCGCATCAGCAGAACATCCTGCTGCACCGCGCCCACCGCGAGCTAAACCTGTCACTGATACCTCAACTTTGCAACCCGGCCAGAACATCAAAGTTAAAGCAGGCAAAAGTGCAATGGACGCCACCATTCTTGAAATCACCAAGGATGGCGTTCGGGTGCAGCTCGCTTCCGGCATGGCAATGATTGTGCGCGCAGAACACTTGCAGTTCTGAAACGGAGGCTGACCTCGGCATGAACAACATTTTAAAGATCGGTATGATCGCGGGCCTGCTGTTAGCAGGCCCCACCTTTGGCGTAGATAACATTACCCGCGCCGACCAGATTCCACAGTTACATGAAGACCCGCAGCATCCTACCGTCAGTGAACGCGTCACTTCGCGTTTCACCCGTTCTCACTATCGTCAGTTCGATCTGAATCAGGATTTCTCTGCGAAAATTTTTGATCGCTACCTGAATCTGCTCGACTACAACCATAACGTGTTGTTGGCTTCAGACATCGCGCAATACGCCGATAAGAAAACCACGTTGGGTGATGAACTGCGCAGCGGTAAGCTGGATGTGTTCTACGATCTCTACAATCTGGCGCAGAAACGTCGCTTCGAGCGCTATCAATATGCGCTGAGCGTGCTGAATCGCCCGATGAATTTCACCGGCAATGACACCATCGACATTGACCGTGCAAAATCACCCTGGCCGAAAAACAGCGATGAGCTGAACGCGCTGTGGGATGCCAAAGTTAAATATGATGAGCTGAGCCTGAAACTGGCCGGTAAAGATGACAAAGAGATTCGTGAAACGCTGACTAAGCGTTACAACTTTGCCATTCGTCGCCTGGCGCAGAGCAACAGTGAAGATGTGTTCCAGCTGGCGATGACCGCCTTTGCGCATGAAATCGACCCGCACACCAACTATCTTTCACCGCGTAACACCGAACAGTTCAACACCGAGATGAGCCTGTCGCTGGAGGGTATCGGTGCCGTGCTGCAGATGGACGATGATTACACGGTCATCAACTCTATGGTGGCTGGCGGACCGGCCGCGAAAAGCAAATCCATCAGCGTGGGCGACCGTATTGTCGGTGTTGCTCAGCCAGGCAAGCCAATGGAAGATGTGATTGGCTGGCGTCTGGATGATGTGGTGTCCAAAATCAAAGGACCGAAAGGCAGCAAAGTGCGCCTGGAAATCCTGCCTGCTGGCAAGGGCACCAAAACCCGCACCGTGACACTGACGCGTGAAAAGATCCGTCTTGAAGATCGCGCGGTGAAAGGCACCGTACATAACGTCGGTAAAGAGAAAGTCGGCGTACTGGATATTCCAGGCTTCTACGTTGGCCTGACTGACGATGTGAAAGTGCAGCTGCAAAAACTGCAGAAGCAGAACGTCGACAGCATCGTGATTGATTTGCGTACCAACGGCGGCGGTGCGCTCACCGAAGCCGTATCACTGTCGGGTCTGTTTATCCCAAGTGGCCCAGTGGTGCAGGTCCGTGACAACAACGGTCGCGTGCGCCAGGACAGCGATAACGACGGTATCGTTTATTACAAAGGTCCGCTGGTGGTGCTGGTCGATCGTTTCAGTGCCTCGGCTTCTGAGATCTTCGCCGCTGCGATGCAGGATTACGGTCGCGCACTGATCGTCGGTGAACCAACCTTTGGTAAGGGCACCGTACAGCAGTACCGTTCACTGAACCGCATCTACGATCAGATGCTGCGTCCGGAATGGCCGGCGCTGGGCTCAGTGCAATACACCATCCAGAAGTTCTATCGCATTAACGGTGGCAGTACTCAGCGTAAAGGCGTCACGCCGGACCTGCTGATGCCAACTGGCGTAGAAGCGGCGGAAACCGGTGAGAAGTTCGAGGACAACGCGCTGCCATGGGATAGCGTGAATGCCGCGACTTACACCAAAACCGGTGATATCACCGCGCTGGTACCGCAGCTGACCAAAGAGCACGCCGATCGTATCGCTAAAGATCGCGAGTTCCAGTACATCATGAAAGATATTGCGCGCTTTGACGCGATGAAAGATAAACGCAATATTGTGTCGCTCAATCTTGCTCAACGTGAGAAAGAGAACCACGAAGATGATGCACTGCGTCTGGAACGCATTAACGCGCGCTACCAGGCGGAAGGCAAAGCCCCGCTGAAGAGCATTGAAGATTTGCCGAAAGACTACAAAGAGCCAGACCCGTATCTGGACGAAACCGTGAAAATTGCCAACGACATGGCACAGCTGGAGAAAACCCAGCCTGCTGCCGAAGGCGCGAAATAAATTTTCGCTGAATAAAAGCACCGCTCCGGCGGTGTTTTTTTTTGCACCAAAGGTATTGTTCATTGTGGCTAATGGGCAGAATTGCGCACATCATTACCAAATGTAAAGTTATGTCTTTTTAGACACTTAAAGATTAAGGTTGCTTGAAAACCTGCGCAATGGACATAGGATGTATATCCGCGCATGAGCGCGAGCACAACTGAGGAAGATTAACGTTTATGATGCGTATTGCGCTTTTCCTGGTCACCAACCTGGCGGTGATGTTGGTATTCGGACTGATTCTGAGTCTGACAGGAATTCAGTCAAGCAGTGTTCAGGGTCTGATGATTATGGCAGGTCTGTTTGGCTTTGGCGGTGCGTTTGTTTCACTGCTGATGTCTAAATGGATGGCGTTGCGCTCCGTCGGCGGTGAAGTGATTCAACAACCCCGTAACGAGACAGAACGCTGGCTGATGGATACCGTCAGTCGCCAGGCTCAACAGTCCGGCATTGCGATGCCGCAAGTGGCGATCTATCACGCGCCAGATATTAACGCCTTTGCTACCGGTGCGCGTCGTGACGCCTCACTGGTTGCGGTCTCGACCGGCTTGCTGCAGAACATGAGCCGTGATGAAGCGGAAGCGGTGCTGGCGCACGAAATCGCCCACATCGCTAACGGTGACATGATCACCATGACGCTGATTCAGGGTGTGGTGAACACCTTCGTGATCTTCATTTCGCGTATTATCGCGCAGGTAGCATCGGGCTTCCTGTCGGGTAACCGTGACGGTGAAGAGAGCAGCAACGGTAACCCGCTGGTCTATTTTGCGGTCGCGACCGTGCTGGAACTGGTGTTCGGCATTCTCGCCAGCATCATCACCATGTGGTTCTCACGTCACCGTGAATTCCACGCGGATGCAGGTTCAGCCAAACTGGTGGGCCGCGAGAAGATGATTGCCGCTCTGCAGCGTTTGAAAACCAGCTACGAGCCGCAGGAGCCAAGCAGCATGATGGCATTCTGCATTAACGGCAAAAGCAAATCGTTGAGCGAATTGTTTATGTCGCATCCGCCGCTCGATAAGCGTATTGAAGCGCTGCGTAACGGTGACTATCTGAAATAATGGTTTGGCTGTTGCAATAAACAAAGGTGCCCAATTGGGCACCTTTGTTGTTTTATGACTTCACCGTCTGACTCGATTGCGTCATCCGAGACATACTGACGACGGCTGCCACCGTGGCGAAACTACCCGCCAGAACCAGTGATGCATGTGTTCCGCTGTCGTTAAACAGATTGAACATCAATGCAACCAATGCTGCACCGCTGCTCTGACCGACCAAACGCGCCGTCCCTAACATACCGCTGGCGCCACCGCTGCGATGGCGCGGGGCAGAGGAGATAATCGTGTGATTATTTGGAGACTGGAACAGGCCAAAGCCCGCACCGCAAAGCATCATTCGCCAGATAATATCAATATCGGTGGGTTGTGAAGGCAGCAGTGCCAGTAAGAACAGACCCGCCGCAAACATTGCCAGCCCCAGGCCACCCAATAATCCCGCATGGACTTTCTCAATCAACCGGCCAGCAATGGGGGCCAGCACCATGGTGGCCAGCGGCCAGGGTGTGAGCAGCAACCCGGTTGCCACTTCATCCCGTCCCAGCACGTTTTGCAGGAAGAATGGCAGCGAAACCATAGCCAGCATCTGCGCACAGAACGAGCAAATCGAAGTGCACATCGACAACGAAAAAATGGGGATGCGCAGCAAATCCACCGGCAGTAGCGGCACTGGCATCGCCAACTGGCGACGAACAAACACCACGCCCACCAACACCAGTGCGACGACTTCAGCCAGAATGAGCCAGTGGTCCTGCCCCTGTGAGAACCCGCTGAGGGCCGATATGAGCAGGCCAAAGAACAGGGCGTTCATGATGGCACTGGGAACATCGAACTTCTGCTGTTTAGCTTTCTGCGTGTTATCTGGCAGAAAACGCAGCGCCAGCCACAGTGCCACAATGCCCAGCGGCACGTTGATCAGGAATAACCATTTCCAGCTGGCGATGGAGAGAATCGCGGCTGCCACCGTTGGGCCCGCAGCGCTCGACACCGCGACGATCAGCGAGTTAATCGCCATACCGCGGCCGAGAAAACGCTGCGGATAGATAATACGAATCAGCGCTGTGTTCACACTCATCAGTGCCGCGCCGCCAAAACCCTGCAGGATACGCGCCACGGTAAGCATATTGAGTGAAGAGGAGAGGGCGCAGAACAGTGAAGTGGCGATAAACAACGCCAGCCCTACCTGATAAACACGGCGATAACCCAGCATATCGCCCAGAAAGGAGAGCGACAGTAACGAGATAACAATGGCGATTTGGTAGGCGTTAACAATCCAGATTGATTCCGCCGGACTGGCATTCAGTTCGCGTGCAATGGTGGGTAACGCAACGTTAGCAATGGCACCATCCAGCACTGCCATCATGATGCCTAACGCAATAGTGATAATCGCGCCGTACCGCTGCGGAACAGGTAATCCATCCTGAGAGACTGTAGGGGACATAAATGAAATAAATGAAGGAAGTGAATATCATCATGCTAATCAATTTTGTGACGGAAAGCACCGCATTCATTGACAAAAAATTACGAAGGAATGTGTCGCAGATTGCCAGTCGTTGCCGCCGTTGGGCTGAAACGCATATACTGGCGCTTCTGTTCCGTTTTTTTTGAAACACCGTCAAAAAAGGATACGCGCAATGGCGAGCAGTGATAACGATAAACAGCCAGACTCCGTCTCTTCGGTAATGAAAGTGTTCGGCATTTTACAGGCGTTAGGCGAAGATCGTGATCATGGTATCACCGAGCTGTCGCAACGCGTGATGATGTCAAAAAGCACGGTTTACCGCTTTCTGCAAACCATGAAATCATTGGGTTACGTCGCGCAGGAAGGGGAAAGTGAAAAATATTCGCTGACGCTCAAGCTGTTTGAATTGGGTGCCAGGGCACTACAAAACGTCGACCTGATTCGTAGTGCCGATGTCGAAATGCGAGAACTGTCGCGTTTGACCAAAGAAACCATCCACCTGGGTGCGCTGGAAGAAGACAGCATTGTCTATATCCATAAAATTGATTCGCTGTATAACCTGCGCATGTACTCGCGCATCGGGCGTCGTAACCCGCTGCATACCACCGCCATCGGTAAAGTGTTACTGGCATGGCGCGATCGCACTGAAGTTCAGGCAATCCTGAGCGAAGTCGAGTTTCGTCGCAGTACCGCCAACACCATCGTCAGTGCTGAAGCGCTACTTGAGGTATTAGATCAGGTAAAAGTGCAGGGGTTCGGTGAAGATAATGAAGAGCAGGAAGAGGGCTTACGCTGTATCGCTGTGCCGGTTTTCGACCGCTTCGGCGTGGTGATCGCGGGATTGAGCATCTCGTTCCCGACAATCCGATTCTCTGAAGAAGCAAAAAACGAGTATGTGGCGATGCTGCATCGTGCCGCGCGCAATATTTCCGACCAGTTGGGTTACCACGACTACCCATTCTGAATAGCAGAACGGGCTGTCGCCAGCCCGTTTGAGTCACTAATTATCTACCACTTCGCCACTTTTCTTCAGCAGTGGACAATCGGTGACACCCACAATACCGCTGTCGGTATGCAGATATTGCGCGGTGATCATGCCGCGTGCAGTGAGATAGCTACACTGTAAGCCCAGTCCAGCGGCGTTTTTGTTGCTTCCGGTCAGTACGCCATAGCCGGTAAACAGCATCCCTAACCAGACCACTGCCACCACGATTATCGCCCGAATGAATAGTTTCATCTTATCTCCTTGTGATACACAACGCAGCTATCCTGAAGTCGCTGCGATTTCTATAGTAGCAGCATGACGCGTCCTGCTCATGAAATCGATCAGAGATAACTGAAAGCCATCAAGATGCGGGATAATCTGCTTTCCACCGGCAACCATTATCTTTTCCGCACACAACGAGTAGAATCAGCGGCGGTGTAAGTGTTTTATGTTTGACAATAGAGGCAGTTATGAACGAGTTAGCCGCAAATACCAGTCCGCTGTTCAGTTATGGTGTACTGGCCATCATTATTGTTGTGGCCTTGATAGCCTGGTTCTTCGTTAACCGGGCCAGCATGCGCGCCAGTGAACAGATTCGTTTGCTGGAAGCTCTGCTGGAAGAGCAGAAAAAACAGAATGCATTGTTGCGCCGCCTGGCGGAAAGTCAGCGCGTGGAGCAGGAAACGCCAGAGACGGAAGAGCCGCGCGAATTTATCCGCATGATCCCGGAACGCTAAGTTCCTGAATCTGGCAAGGAGGCGAAATGCCCTAGCAAAATCCCTGGTACGACGCAACGCTGGCGCATCACACGCCAGAAGGTTTCCGCAATCCGGAACCGGAATTGCGCCAGCCAGGGGATTTGCAGCGCTGGCGGCGGGAGCGCAAAGCGGACCATTTGCCGCTGCCGCCTCAGGCCGGTTATCCGGCATTCATTGCCCGCTGGTATCAGGAAAGCGATCTGGGCGGTGATGACGATCGCGTCTGGTGGTTAGGTCATGCCGCCGTGTTGATGCGGCTCAATCGCCGCTATATTCTCATCGATCCGGCACTCTCTGCGCGTGCTTCACCGCTGCCGTTTGCTGGACCACAGCGTAAAACGCCCGCTCCGCTCCATATTGCACAGTTGCCACATCTCGACGTGGTACTGATTTCGCACAATCACTACGACCATCTCGATCGACCTACGGTAAAGCGCATCGCACGTCGTTTCCCGGATGCGCAATTTGTTGTGCCGCTGGGTATGGGAACCTGGTGTCGCAAACGTGGCGTGCGTCATGTCACCGAACGCGACTGGTGGCAATCCATTGATATCGCAGGAGTGACGCTGACTGCCGTACCCGCGCGGCACTGGAGCATGCGAACTTTCTGGGATCGTAATCGCTCACTGTGGTGTGGCTGGGTGGTGCGAAACCAGAGTGTGAATTTTTGGTTTTCAGGTGACAGTGGCTATAGCGAAAACCTGTTAGAAATTGCTGAACGTCTCGGGCCCTTTAATCTTGCCGCGTTGCCCATTGGCGCTTATGCACCAAAATGGTTCATGCGCGGTCAACATATGGACCCCGATCAGGCGGTGCGTTTATGGCAGGCGATAGGGCGTCCGTTAACGCTGCCGATCCACTGGGGTGTGTTTGAACTGGCGGATGATCCTTTAGATGAACCTCCTGCCGCTTTGGCGCAAGCAATGCAATCCGCGGGAGAAGGGGACTCACGCTTTATGCCATGGAGAATAGGCACCAGCCGAAGCTTGCAGAATAGTGATTCAGATGTGTCCTAAGCCCGATTTGTTAAATCAAGCGTCGCAGTGCGTTTTTTTAACATTTAATTGTAGAGTCGTTAGTTAAAAATAAGATAACCGCCAAAACGAGCGTGCATATATTTGGGGCAAGAGCGCTTATATTTTCCTGATTTTGGTGCAAAACAATTAATGACTTGTACTTAATAAATCGGATTGTACAACTTTTGCTCAGCGCACGAATGTTGCATTCCACGTTAATTTTTTGGCGAAATATTTTATCAATGCCATATTAATGCAATACTTTTTGCGTAGCCTTGACCGCTTTAATTGTGCTGGTTTAGATTGCGTCGCTACGCTTGACTAATGTACGTACTGGCGCTAACTACTCTGACAAATAACATTTTTTTGTGCAGTTATTCCGTCATCTGTCAATATGCTAATGGCAGAAGAGTGCAGAGCAACGGCCAATTATGTGCGTCATGTCGATCACCGTTTAAAAATGGCTTGCCATTAATTTGCGGATATGTGATAACGACTCTTGGGTCAAACGAGGTACAGTTCTGTTTATGTATGGCATCTTCAGTAAAGAAGTTACGAGTAAAGACGTTGACGTTGAATTCCGCTTCCTTGCCGAACCTTAAATTAGTGCCTCATTCAGTAACGTCTCTGGTTTATCTGTAAGACTGCCTTCGGGCAATATAAACAATCAAAGGAATTTGCAAAAATGGCAAAGATTAAAGGTCAGGTTAAGTGGTTCAACGAGTCTAAAGGTTTTGGTTTCATTACTCCTGCTGACGGCAGCAAAGATGTGTTCGTACACTTCTCTGCAATCCAGGGTAACGGCTTCAAAACTCTGGCTGAAGGCCAGGCTGTTGAGTTCGAAATTCAGGACGGCCAGAAAGGTCCAGCTGCAGTAAACGTTACTGCTATCTGATTTCGTTCTCAGACTCGGTGCCATGCGCCGCTGACACGAATTGTAAAGCCCTGGTCTCTGACCGGGGCTTTTCTTTTATCCTTTCTGTTGCCAGACGATCAGGGTAAACTGCGCGCGAATCGTGAACCCGGAGTTGTCTATGTCTTTGATTTGCCCCCTTTGCCAGCAACATTTGCACCAGCAAGCCAACAGCTTCCGCTGCGATGCAGGTCACCAATTCGATCAGGCTAAAGAAGGGTACGTTAATTTGTTGCCGGTGCAGCATAAAGGCTCAAAGGAACCGGGTGACAGTGCGGAAATGCTGCTGGCACGTCGCGCATTTCTTGATGCCGGCCACTATCAGCCATTACGCGATGCAGTGGCGCAACATCTGGCACAGCGCCTGAATGGCCAGGCGGCACAGGTATTGGATATTGGCTGTGGCGAGGGTTACTACACCGCAGCAATGGCAGAAGCCCTTCCGCAGGCGCAGTTGTTTGGCCTGGATGTGGCGAAAGCGGCGATTCGCATGGCGGCTAAACGTTATCGCACGGTGAAATTTTGTGTCGCCTCCAGCCAGCGTTTACCCTTTGCTGATGCATCGCTGGAGGGCATTGTGCGCATCTATGCTCCCTGTAATGAAACCGAACTGAACCGGGTGGTGAAAACGGGCGGCTATCTGCTGACGGTGACGCCGGGTCCACATCATCTTCAGCAGTTCAAGGCGCTGATTTATCGTGAAGTGCAGCTGCACGCGGCAGAAGAAAAGGCTTACGAAGGTTTTAGCCAGGTCGGGCAACACAATCTGCGTTATGAGATGACGTTAAATGGGGCCGAAGCGGTGAGCTTGCTGCAGATGACGCCTTTTGCCTGGCGCGCGCGCGAAGAAGTCTGGCAACAGCTGGTGGCAGCCGATAGCTTTAGCTGCGATGCCGACTTCATGCTGACGCTATGGCAGCGCACTTAACGCGCTTCCACCAGCGTATTGTAGATACGTTCCAGGTCGTCGAGCTGTTGCACAGCAATCAGCAGGCGACGCTGTTCCAGTTGCATGACTAAAATGCCATCCTCAGACAAGTTCATACTTTGAATACGACGATAGTCGATCCACACGCTGCCGAAGAACAGTCCCTCTGTCTTCATCAACAGTTTCGGCGTGCGTAGCCAGAACAGCCAGATTGCCATAAAGCACAGCACCATCAGCAGCGTGGTGGTGAGCTGCGGGCCATGGTTGCTGACGTTATTCCACAGCAAAATCAGCAGCAACACGATAAAAATGCCGCTGTCGATCTTATGGCGACGACGCAGCGCGACACGCAATTTGGTCGGCCCCTTGCGCCGCGGCAGGATAGCGTCATCGTAAATTGCGAACAGGGCGAAAGCGATGATCAGCAGGGCAATCAGAGCGTCAGTCAGTGACATTACATTTTCTTCCTCAACCGAATTTACCTCAACGTTGGCGCTCAGGTAACTTCGCTGAAAACTGCCGGGAGCCGAAGCCCCCGGCGAGATGATTACAGACCGAGCAGGCCGATCCAGTAACCAAAGATACCCAGGGCAAAGAAGCCCACGATAATCCACAGTGCGTTAACTTTACGGCGCAGCAGCCACATACAGCCGAAGGTCAGCAGCAGCGGGATTAAGCCCGGCATCAGCTGATCGAGGATCGATTGAACGGTGGTCACGGTGGTTTTGCCGGTGTGATCGGTAATGCGGGACACCACAAGCGGCACGTTCACGTGTGTCCACTTGTTGACCAGCGCCCCCATGACAAACAGGCCGAGAATCGACGCCCCCTCCGTGAGCTTTTGCAGGAAGCCGCCACCCATATCGCTGACGATATCCACGCCTTTGCGATAACCATACGCCACACCGTAATAACGCGTCAGCATACGCACGGCGTTAAACAGAATGAAGAACAGCAGGGGACCGAGCAAGCTGCCGCTCATCGCGATACCGGCACCGAGTGCAGCAAACACCGGGCGAACGGTACCCCAGAAGATCGGGTCGCCCACCCCCGCCAGCGGTCCCATCAGGCCGACTTTAATGCCGTTAATCGCGGCATCATCAATCGCCGCGCCGTTAGCACGCTGCTCTTCCATCGCCATGGTAACGCCGAGCACCGGTGCTGCCACGTATGGATGGGTATTAAAGAATTCCAGATGACGCTTAATCGCCTGTTTACGATCGTCGTTGTTCTCAGGATAGAGGCGACGAATCACCGGCACCATAGAGAAGCAGAAGCCCAGCGCCTGCATACGTTCAAAGTTCCATGAACCCTGAAACAGGTTAGAGCGGATGAACACACCACGGACATCGCTCGGGGTGAGTTTCTTTTGCGTGTTAGTTGTATCAACCATGATTTCACCTGTTCCTAGTCGAGTTCGTTGTCGAGGTCATTGTGTGCAGGGCCGGCAGCGGCCGCGCCTGCTGTACGGTTATATTTCGGCGCCAGCTGGATATACAGCACCGCCATGACCACACCAATCACGCCCAGAGCAACCAGGTTGAAGTTGGTGAAGGCCGCCGTCACAAAGCCCAGATAGAAGAACGGCATCAGGTAGCCTGCGCGCATCATGTTGATGACCATCGCGTAACCGACCACCACGATCATGCCACCGGCGATGTTCAGACCGTTGGTGACCACTTCTGGAATTGAACTCAGCAGTTCCTGTACCACGCTGGTACCGACTGAAATCGCCACAATCAGGGCTGGAATTGCAATACGCATCGCCTGCAATACCAGTGCAGAGACGTGGATCCAGCTGATGGCGCTCAGATTGCCTTTCTCGGCGGCCTTATCGGCAGCGTGCTGGAAGGCAACGGTGATGGTACGGACGATGATGGTCAGAACCTGGCCGGCTGCCGCCAGTGGAATCGCCAGTGCGATACCCGCACCAACACTTTGGCCACCTGCGATAACCAGAATGGTCGAAATGATGGAGGCCAGTGCCGCATCGGGTGCAACCGCCGCACCGATGTTCATCCAGCCCAGCGCGATCATTTCCAGGGTACCACCGATGATGATACCGGTTTTCATGTCACCCAGAACCGCACCAATCAAGGTACAGGCCACCAGTGGACGGTGGAACTGGAACTCATCAAGAATCGATCCCATCCCGGCAATACAAGCCACAATAAATATCAGGATGATTTGTAGCGTGGTTATTTCCATTGCTTTTCTCCTCAGCAAGGTCTCAAGTATTCGCCCGCCAGCGCAGGCAAAAGCGAACTACTGATTGACCTTGGCAATCAGGTCCATCATTTTCAGTCTTGGGTCGTTTGAAACTTTACGCACTTCCAACTCAATACCGCGTTCATTCAGTTTACGGAAGGCTTCAATGTCCTTCTGATCGACCGAAACTGCGTTGTTGACCTGGGTTTTACCCTGTTTGAATGCCATGCCGCCGATGTTGACCGACTTGATATCCACGCCTTGTTCAACAATCCGTTCCACATCGGTAGGATTGGTGAACAGCAGCATCACGCGGTCACGGCCATATTTCGGGTTGTTCCACACGCGGATCATCTTGGCAATATCCACCACGTGTGCGGTCACGCCAGGAGGGGCCACCTGCGTCAGCAGCGTTTTACGCACATGGTCATTAGCCACTTCATCACTGACGACGATGATGCGAGTCACGTTGGTCTCTTTGGTCCAGCGGGTTGCCACCTGGCCGTGAATTAAACGGTCATCGATGCGCGCCAGGCCGATCTTCATGTGCTCGCCTGGTGCCAAAGGCTTTTGCGGTTGCGCCGGGGCTTGTGCGGCAACGGGTGCTGCAGCTTCCGGGGTAGGGGTTTCGGTCTTGAGGGCTTTAACACCTTCGCGGCCGGCTTCCACGGCAATATGAATCAATTCCTCAAAGGATGGATTATCATCGCGCCCCATCAGGGTTTCCACCAGCATCGGGATGTTCACCCCGGCGATGACGTCATAATCCGGCTTATCCACCACAATGCGGCTGGCCGCGTTGAATGGACTGCCACCCCAGGTATCCACCAGGAACAGCACGCCTTTCGACGTGTCGAGTTCTGCCAGTCTCGCCTGATACTTTTCGATTAGCGTTTCTGCATTTTCGCCGGGCACGAAATCAATCCATCCGACATTTTCCTGCTCACCCAACAACATTTCTGCTGTTTTAAGCAGCTGTTCTGCCGCCCAGCCATGTGTACCAATTACAATAGCAATGGTCACTTGCTACCTCCGTTCGCATGAGAGATTCTCTGGCATTGCCGGGAATCATTGAGAATTACCGTTGTTGATTCAGGTGGATCGTTTGGGTCTAAGATGAAGAGTCGCATCAATAAATGTTCCGAAACTGTCCGCTGCACAGCAGTAAGGTCGCGATTTATTTTAGTGTGCGAAAAAATAATTTATGTGATGTTTGTCAGCTATTTCGAGCGTAACGCTGCAAAATTGCATTTATGTTCGTTATTCCTGCGTTTGTGCAGTTGTTTGTAAATGTAATAAAATTTTTTGACGTTGTTGATGTAACTGATACATTAGCGTTCTGTTTAATATTCAGGAGTATCGGGCTTCAGCTCACCTATATGGACCGTCACCGACGTCGCTCAACATGTTCTCAGCGCTTTCTGGCGCACACTACAACGCTCTTCAGCGTGACCTCATTTGCTAACGATCTCTCGTCTCGCTTCACCGCGCAGGCTCAATCTCGTTCGCCCCTCTGTGTTGTAAGGAGTCATTGATGGAATTTCTCTTCGACCCCTCAATTTGGGCGGGTTTGCTAACGCTGATCGTGCTGGAGATCGTTCTCGGCATCGACAACCTGGTGTTCATCGCCATCCTGGCGGACAAGCTGCCACCGAAACAGCGTGATAAAGCGCGTTTGATCGGTCTGTCACTCGCTCTCGTGATGCGATTGGGCCTGCTGTCGCTGATTTCCTGGATCGTGACATTGACGCGACCCCTATTCAGCGTAGGCGATTTCAGTTTTTCCGGGCGAGATTTAATTCTGTTGTTCGGTGGTTTGTTCCTGTTATTCAAGGGAACCATGGAACTGCATGAGCGGTTGGAAAACCGCGGCATGGAACATCAGGGCAACAAAGGTTATGCCAGCTTCTGGGCCGTGGTGATCCAGATTGTGGTGCTGGACGCGGTATTCTCGCTTGATGCGGTGATTACCGC
This sequence comes from Pantoea sp. CTOTU50773, assembly GCF_032082325.1. Classification (NCBI taxonomy): domain Bacteria; kingdom Pseudomonadati; phylum Pseudomonadota; class Gammaproteobacteria; order Enterobacterales; family Erwiniaceae; genus Pantoea; species Pantoea sp. CTOTU50773. The sequence continues at coordinate 23,288 of NZ_DAMDQC010000037.1, forward strand.
AGTGGGGATGGTCAACCATCTGCCGGTGATGATGACCGCCGTGGTGATTGCCATGGGTGTGATGCTGTTGGCTTCGAAGCCGTTGACCAACTTCGTCAATGCCCATCCGACGGTTGTGGTGCTGTGCTTAAGCTTCCTGCTGATGATTGGTTTGTCATTGGTGGCGGAAGGCTTCGGTTTCCACATTCCGAAAGGCTATCTGTACGCCGCAATTGGCTTCTCGATTGTGATTGAGCTGTTCAACCAAATTGCGCGTCGTAACTTTATTCGCCATCAGGAACATCGGCCGATGCGAGAACGTACGGCTGAAGCGATCTTGCGTCTGATGGGCGGTCGCCAGCGTCATCAGCCGGTGACCACTGAAGAAGCTGCGCTGACGCAGGCGATGCCACAGGAAGCGTTTAAAGACGAAGAACGTTACATGATCAACGGTGTGTTGACGCTGTCACAGCGCTCCATTCGTAGCATCATGACGCCGCGCGGCAATATCTCCTGGGTTGATGCTGAACGTCCGGTGGATGAAATTCGTATTCAGCTCCTCGACACGCCGCACAGTTTGTTCCCGGTATGTCGCGGTGAGCTGGATGAGATCATCGGCGTGGTGCGTGCTAAAGAACTGCTGGTGGCGCTGGAGCATGGTATGGACGTGGCGACGTTTGCTGCTACCACTCCGGCGATAGTGGTGCCTGAAACGCTGGATCCGATCAACCTGCTGGGCGTACTGCGCCGCGCTAAAGGCAGCTTTGTCATCGTCACCAACGAATTTGGTGTGGTGCAAGGTTTGATAACCCCACTGGACGTGCTGGAAGCGATTGCCGGTGAGTTCCCGGATGAAGATGAAACGCCCGATATTATCGCGGATGGTGATAGCTGGTTAGTGAAGGGCGGTACCGATCTGCACTCACTGCAGCAGTTGCTCGACCACCATGAGCTGGTGGATCGGGAAGAAGATCATGCCTCGCTGGCGGGTCTGTTGATTGCCCAGAAAGGCCAACTGCCGCAGCCTGGTGAGATCATCGACCTGCCGCCGCTGCACTTCCAAATCATTGAGGCTACGGATTATCGTATCGACCTGGTGCGCGTAACCAAAGATAAGCCGCATGAAGATGAAGAGCATGAGGCGTAAGCGCTAAGTTAATTGTCATCGAAAAGGCCGATATCCACGATATCGGCCTTTTGTATTTCTGTGACCCGATCCGAATACAGCGCTATGCAGACCGCAAAAATGCCACATGAAGCCGGTAAAGGGGGATGAGGAGTAAAGCGTACGCCGCAGGGATGCGGCGTCCGAGGCTACAGGGATGTATTCACGCCGTCTTTACGGAACATCCCCCTTTACCGGCTGGAACGCACCACCAGACACAGCAATCGAACGCATCATGAAACAGAGCAATCGAACGCACCATCAAACAGAGCAATCCAACCCAGCATCAGACACAACAATACAACCCAACATCAGGCCCTAAGATGCGCCTGATGCTGCTCCAGCCACACAGGGAAATCTTCGATGGGCATTGGACGGGCGTAATAATAGCCCTGTAAATGATCCACGCCGCGCTCACGCAGATAGTGTGCCTGCTCCGCGGTTTCCACGCCCTCAGCCACTAACGCAATGTTCAAACGCTGCGCCAGCGAAATCACCATATCTGTCACCGTGGCGTTAATCGCGTCGGTGCCGATGGCCGCAGTGAAAATCTTGTCAATTTTCAGCACGTCCGGCTTCAGGTCTTTCAGGTAGGCGAGGGAACTGTGTCCGGTACCGAAATCGTCAATCGCCAGGCGCACGCCGATCTCATGCAACTGCGACACCACAGATTGATCAATAACCGGCAGCGCATCGCGCTCGGTCAACTCGACCACCAGCTTCGGCAGCGGGTTAGCGGGCCACCAGATACTTTGCAGATCCTCGACAATCGCACGATCGCGGAAATGGCTGGCGGCAACGTTAATCGCAATATGGAAAGAAGAACATTGCGGCAGGTTAGGCAACTCATCCACCACTTTGGCTAACACAAAGCGCGTCAGTGGTGCTATCAGGTTCTGACGCTCAGCTAGCGGGATAAACACATCCGGCGCAACCCAGCCTTGACGCGCATTGTGCCAGCGCAGCAACAACTCCATGCCATCGCACTCACCACTTTTGGCGTTAATCAGCGGCTGGCAATACACCATAAATTCATTCGCGGTAATGCCATAGCTGATTTGCCAGCTGAGGCTCATGCGGTTCGCGGTGGCTAACCAAACGATATAGCCCATCAGCAAACTCAGCAGCACCGCCAACGGTAGCTGTGAAGGAAGCGTATGCAACGCCAGACGCGCTGGAGAAGGGCCATACAAGGTAATGCTGTAGGGGTAACGCAGTGAAGCCTGATCAAAAGCCACTTCATCTTCCGATGGCACTGTCTCTTCAATCAGCGGATTGCCATATTCCAGACTCTGTCCGCCGACATTAAAAATGGCCCGTTCGACCCAAGGTAACTGTGGCTCTAGCAAATAATTCGTCATCAATTCCACATTGATAACCTGCAGCAGCCCATCGCGATTATCCAGCGATTTGGGTGTCCACAGCAGCAAGACCGGTGAGCCTTTCAGCAGATAATTATCGGTGGTCAGCATCATGCGCTGATTATTAATCGCCAACTCTGGATAGGTCTGGCTAAACGAAATATTGCGCGGGCCGTAAATACTGGAGCAGTAAATACTGTCATCCTGCACCAGCAGGATGGTGCGCACGGTCTGCAATGAAGAAATCTTTTCGATTAACGGATAGCGAACTTGTGCGCAAGGCACGCCAACCAGCCCAAGCGTGTTGTTGGCGGAGACATCCAGCGGGGAGAACATGCGGTCAAAGCGCTCAATGGCGCGACTGGCAAAATTCAGGGACTGCTGCTCAATACGCGATTTCTCTTCGATATAACGAAAAGTCAGCGTGAGAATCAGAACCAGCGCCGCGATCACCAACGCGATAAGCAAACGCTTACGGCGAAATTGACCGACAAATTGCTGGGGAATGAGCATCAGTAACCACCTTGCAAAACAAAAATTGAAGCCAAATTAACGTGTAGGTTATCGGCATTGAGGCGGCCAGGTTTAGCGCACCGCAGAGAAAAAAAGCGGCACTAAAAAACAGCGCGGCCACTAAGGGCCGCGCGCAAATTAATGTATCTGGTTTACTCACAGGGAGGTAGCGTGAGATGCAGAAAAAAATCTAATTGATTATTTTTTCAACACACCTGGTCAATCACATTGAACTTTGATCGCCAGGCCACCGCGTGAGGTTTCACGATATTTGGCATTCATGTCTTTACCAGTTTCGTACATAGTTTCGATCACCTTATCCAGTGAAACACGTGGTTCACTGGTACGGCGCAACGCCATGCGCGCAGCATTGATGGCTTTCACTGAGGCGATAGCATTACGTTCGATACACGGCACCTGCACCTGACCTGCCACCGGGTCACAGGTCAATCCCAGGTTATGTTCCATACCGATTTCAGCGGCGACACACACCTGCTCCGGGCTGGCGCCGAGCAACTCCGCCAGGCCAGCGGCAGCCATCGAACAGGCCACACCGACTTCGCCCTGACAGCCCACCTCAGCACCTGAAATCGAGGCATTCATTTTATACAACACGCCAATGGCACCCGAGGCCAGGAAGTAACGGATGAAGATGTCCGGCGTCACGGTCTCAATAAAGTGATCGTAATAGGCCAGCACCGCAGGGACGATACCGCAGGCGCCGTTGGTTGGCGCGGTGACCACACGTCCACCGGCGGCATTTTCTTCATTGACCGCCAGGGCAAACATGTTGACCCAATCAATCACGTTCATCGGGTCATTGGAGTGCTTGGAAGAAGAAACCAGTAAACGACGCAACGAGGCAGCGCGGCGCGGCACGCGCAGTGGACCCGGCAATACGCCTTCCGTATTTAAGCCGCGATCGATACAGGCCTGCATGGTTTGCCAGACGTTGCCGAAATAGGCATATATGTCTTCACGGCTGTGCAGCGCCAGCTCATTCTTCATCACCAAACCGGAAAGGGACAATCCACTTTCATGGCAGTGGCTCAACAACTCTTTGGCAGAGTTGAACGCATACGGCACCGAGACCTCATCCAGTACGGATTGGCCGAAATGCTCTTCATCAACGATAAATCCGCCGCCAATCGAGTAGTAGGTCTTGGTCAGGATCAGCAGATCGCCGGCAAAGGCGAAAACCGTCATGCCGTTTTCATGCAACGACAGATTTTCACTGCGGAACACCATGCCGCCTTCGCGTGGGAAGTCGACTTCACGTGCACCGTTCGCCAGCAGCAGGCGCTCGCGCTGCTCGACGTCTTTAATAAAAGCGGGAATGCTATCGATATCCACGGTGGCGGGCTCAAAGCCGGCCAGCCCCATAATGATGGCGATATCGGTATGGTGACCTTTACCTGTGAGCGACAGCGAGCCATAGACGTCGACGGCAATGCGCGTCACGTTTTGCAATTTGCCCTGTTCGGCCAGCAGATCAACAAACTGCTTGCCCGCTTTCATCGGACCTACGGTATGTGAACTGGATGGGCCAATGCCCACTTTGAACATGTCAAAAACACTAATCACCGGTGACACTCCTCACAAATCTTATTCTGTACGGCTGAGGCCGTTTATGCGGCTAATAGTAATCGTCCGCGTGACTCAGCGAGCAGCTTTTCGCATGAAATAAACTAATTATAAGCCACAGAAATAGTTATCCCATTCTGCGGTTGTAAAGTGGATCGAGTTTATGGCGGAAGTAACATGCAGCGCGGAACTCAGGGAAGGGCGATTTGCTGACTTAATGCGCGAATAATACCGGCGGTCATGCCCCAGATAAAATAATCCTCATACCACGATAACCACACCTGATGCTGACGATGACCACGGCGCAAGCTGAGTCCACTGTAGCGACTGAGACGCAGGGCTTCTGCCAGCGGCATCGCGAAGGTGCTTTCCACTTCGTCAGGATTAATATTGAGAGGCAGGTCCGCTGGAATAATGCCGACCACCGGCGTGACGGCAAAACCGGTGCTGCTGGTCACGGGCGGTAACACACCCACGACGCTAACCTGAGCGGGGTGAATGCCGACTTCTTCTTCGGCCTCACGCAGTGCAGTGTGGATCAGCGAATCATCCGTTGCATCCTGCATGCCGCCGGGGAACGCGACCTGGCCCGCGTGTTTCCGCAGGTGTGATGAGCGACGCGTCAGCAGTAAACCCGGTTCAGCACCGTCGATCACCGGTACCAACACGGCCGCTCGCCGCCCGCTGATAACGCTTTTGGGCGCACTCACAGGGGGTTGCATGACAAAGCGGTTCAGGAACTGGTCGAGCGTCAGGCTCATTTAAACCTCGCCGCTCAGGCTGGGCAAGATACGATTGACCTTGTGGAAGGTCTCCTGATATTCCAGCTCCACATCGCTATCCGCCACCAGGCCACCACCTGCCGCACAATAAAGATGCTGATTTTCAGCGATTAACGTGCGGATAGTGATGCTGGTATCCATGCGACCACACAGGCTGATGTAACCGATGCTGCCGCACCAGGCGTTGCGGCGCTGCGGTTCCAGTTCCTCAATAATCTCCATCGCGCGAATTTTTGGTGCACCGGTAATGGAGCCGCCGGGGAAACAGGCGCGCAGGAGATCGGTTGCGCCGAGATGTTGAGGTAGTCGCGCTCGTACTGTGCTCACCAGATGATGCACCGCCGGGAAAGGTTCCACTACAAACAACTCAGGGACGCTAACGCTACCAGGTTCTGCCACGCGGCCAATGTCATTGCGCAGCAAATCGACAATCATCAGGTTCTCGGCGCGATCTTTTTCCGCATGGCCCAGTTTCTCAGCCTGCAAGCGATCGGCTTCTGGATCGGCTAAGCGTGGCAAAGTGCCTTTGATCGGACGGGTTTCAATCCCCTTTTGCTGTAACGAGAGAAAGCGTTCCGGTGACAGACTGAGAATGACGCTTTTAGGTAAGCGGATAAAAGCACTGAAAGGCGCACGGTTGTCGCGGTTGAGTCGTAAAAAGGCCAGCCACTCGTCGCCGTGATAGCGAGCCTGAAAGCGTTGCGCCAGATTCACCTGATAGCAATCACCGGCCTGAATGTAATGTTGAACCTGTGCAAAACGCGCGGCATATTCATCAAAACTGAGGTTTGACTGCCAGTCGCTGGTTAGCGCAAAAGCTTTAGGCTGCGGAATCGCCTGCGCCTGCAGCCACTGCCAGCGTTGCCCGGCATCGGTGAGTGAAATCAGGGTGAGTTTTTGCTGATGATGATCCGCGATCAAAGCCCAATCGTAGATGCCGACTGCCATATCCGGCGTTGTCAGATCCTGCTCAGCGCGCTGCGGTAAGATTTCAAAGCGGCGTCCCAGATCATAACCAAACAAACCCAGCGCGCCGCCCTGGAAAGGCAGATCAGCATCAAACAGTGGAGTCGCGCCCAGCATTTCGCACTGTTGCTGCACCAGGTGCAGTGGATCATCGGCGGAGAGGATCACCTTGCCATCACAGTCGATTTCCGTCATCTCGCCGCGCGTGGTAAGCGTGGCACGGGGATCCGCCGTTAAAATGTCAAAACGATTATCGGCATGGTCGGCATGGCCTGAGGTGAGCAACATCGCCCAGGGACGATGAGCAAGCGCAGAAAAACGGTGCAACAGCGCATCCGGCGTATACTTCAGGTTAAGGGTTTTTACGATCATCGGGCTAATTAATCCAACAAGCAGGCGCGTAGCCTGGCACATTTTTTTGTCGCTGGCACCTGTTTGTTCCTCATGGAATAATGCGTCCCCTTTTGCACCAGGAGCAAATAATGTTTACAGGTCTTCCGGCTTTATCTCATGAACAGCAGCAGCAAGCTGTGGAACGTATCCAGGAATTGATGGCGGGTGGCATGGCGAGTGGTCAGGCGATTGCGCAAGTGGCACACGAGATCCGTCAGAGCTATCAGGGTGAATCGATTCGGGCGATGTTCGAAGACGACGAAGAAGACGAATAACGCCCGAAAGGGTTACAGTGCGGCGATGATTTTGATTTCCACTTTGTACTTCGGATTCATCAACTCGGCTTGCACGGTGCAACGCACTGGCGCGTTGTCAGGTGAAACCCACGCATCCCATGCACGGTTCATGGCCGGAAAGTCAGCTTTATCGACCAGGAAAATTGTGGCATCAAGAATCTTACTTTTGTCTGATCCGACTCGGGTCAGAATCGCGTCAATCACCGCCAGCGCGTTGGCGGTTTGCGCTTCGGCATCGTCATCCAGATTTTCTGGCACGCTGGTGTAATAGACGGTCTGGTTATGCACAACGGCTTCTGACATGCGGGGTGCGGGATCAATACGCGTAATGGTCATGGTGTTCTCCTGTAATTTCGCTGCGCTAGCCTGCCATATCCAGTAGGGCGCTGTCATCTGTTGTGGTCGCCTCAGGGGAATCCTGACATAATTACAGTGTTTTTGACCAATCGGTGAGGATGTGTGGCAGACGATTTTGCAGCAGATGGCGCGCTGGCGCAGGCTATTCCAGGTTTCAAACCGCGTGCCGCGCAGCGTGAAATGGCGCAAGCGGTCATGGAAGCGGTGAAGAAGGGCGGTGAGCTGGTGGTCGAAGCCGGCACCGGTACCGGTAAAACCTATGCCTATCTGGCACCCGCATTGCGTGCGAAAAAAAAGGTCATTATCTCGACCGGATCCAAAGCACTACAGGATCAGCTGTATAACCGCGATTTGCCCACCATCGCTCGTGCCCTGAAGTTCAGCGGTAAAACTGCCCTGCTGAAGGGGCGTTCCAACTATTTATGCCTCGAACGTCTCGAACAGCAGAATCAAACCGGTGGCGATCTCACCGTGCAGGCGCTCGGGGATTTAATTAATGTGCGCAGCTGGTCAAATCAAACTTCGGATGGCGATGTCAGCAGCTGTTCCGGCGTGGCCGAAGACAGTCCGATCTGGCCCTTTGTCACCAGCACTAACGATAACTGCCTTGGCAGCGATTGCCCGCTCTACAAAGATTGCTTTGTGGTGAAAGCGCGTAAAAAAGCCATGGATGCCGATGTGGTGGTGGTGAACCACCATCTGTTCCTTGCCGATCTTGTCGTGAAAGAGGGCGGATTTGGCGAGCTGATTCCTGAGGCTGATGTGATGATCTTCGATGAAGCGCATCAGCTACCCGATATCGCCAGTCAGTACTTTGGTCAGCAGCTTTCGAGCCGCCAACTGCAGGACCTCGCCAAAGACATCATTATTGCCTATCGCACTGAGGTGCGCGACGTGCAGCAGCTACAGAAATCAGCCGACCGTCTGGCACAGTGCGCCCAGGATTTCCGTTTAACGCTCGGCGAGCCGGGTTTTCGCGGCAATCTGCGTGACCTGCTAAGCGACAACAACATCATGCGCATGTTGACCCTGCTGGATGATGCGCTGGAGCTTTGCTACGACGTGATTAAATTGTCGCTGGGGCGCTCGGCGTTGCTGGATGCGGCGTTTGAGCGCGCCGCGTTATATCGCACTCGCCTTAAACGTCTGCGCGCCATTGATGAACCCGGCTTTAGCTACTGGTATGAATGCACCAGCCGCCACTTTACGCTGGCGTTAACCCCGCTATCGGTCGCAGAACGTTTTCGTGAAGTGATGGATAACCGTAAAGCGGCGTGGGTATTCACCTCCGCCACGCTGGCGGTGAATGAGCAGATGAGCCACTTCTCCAGCCGATTGGGCGTCGACAAAGCCACCACCATGATTCTCGACAGTCCTTTCGATTACACCCAGCAGGCGCTGTTATGTGTGCCTCGCAATATGCCGGAACCCAATCAACCCGGCGGTGCCCGTAAGCTGGCACAGATGATGAAACCGCTGATCGATGCCAATAAAGGACGCTGCTTCTTCCTCTGTACTTCGCACAAGATGATGCGCGAACTGGCCGCCGAATTCCGCGCCTCGATGACTTTGCCGGTGTTGTTGCAAGGAGAAACCAGTAAAGGCCAGCTGCTGAAGCAGTTCCTTGAGGCCGGTAACGCCTTACTGGTAGCGACCAGCAGTTTCTGGGAAGGCGTTGATGTGCGAGGTGATGCGCTGTCATTGGTGATTATCGATAAGCTGCCGTTTACCTCGCCGGAAGATCCGTTGCTAAAAGCGCGCATGGAAGATTGTCG
>NZ_DAMDQC010000038.1:0-32304 GCF_032082325.1 Pantoea sp. CTOTU50773
ACGGCAAAGAGACGTTGATCAATCACGACAACAGCCGGGCGATTTTCTACAAGGCAGACGGCAAGCCGTATCAAAAAGGTGAGCGTCTGGTGCAGAAAAACCTCGCGCACAGCCTGCAACTGATTGCTCAACAAGGGCCGGATGCGTTCTACAAAGGCAAAATTGCCGATGAGATCGCTGGAGAAATGGCACAGCATGGCGGATTGATTGGCAAACCGGATCTGGCCGCCTATCGTGCGGTAGAGCGTAAACCGGTCAGCGGCACCTATCGCGGCTATGAAGTGTTCTCAATGCCGCCACCGTCTTCAGGTGGGATTCACATCGTGCAGATCCTGAATATCCTCGAAAACTTTGATCTGGCGAAGTGGGGCTTTGGCAGTGCGGACGCTATGCAGGTGATGGCGGAAGCGGAAAAATACGCTTATGCCGACCGCTCGGAATACCTTGGCGATCCTGATTTCGTCAAAGTGCCGCAGCAGGCGTTGACCAGCAAAGCCTACGCCAAAACCCTGGCGCAGCAGATTGACGTCAACAAAGCCCGTCCTTCCAGCGAAATTAAACCGGGCAAGCTGGAGCCGTACGAAAGTAACCAGACCACCCACTTCTCGGTGGTGGATAAAGACGGCAACGCAGTGGCGGTGACTTACACCCTGAATACCTACTTCGGCAGCGGGATTGTCGCCGGGCAGAGCGGTATCCTGATGAACAACGAGATGGATGACTTCTCCGCCAAACCGGGTACGCCGAACGTGTATGGTTTGGTGGGTGGCGAAGCGAATGCGGTGCAACCGGCTAAGCGCCCATTGTCGTCGATGTCACCGACCATCATCGCCAAAGACGGCAAAACCTGGCTGGTAACGGGTAGCCCAGGCGGCAGCCGTATTATCACCACTGTGTTGCAAATGGTGGTGAACAGTATCGATTTCGGTATGAACGTAGCGGAAGCGACCAATGCGCCGCGTTTCCACCATCAATGGTTGCCGGATCAGCTACGCGTGGAGAAAGGCTTTAGCCCGGATACGCTGCGTTTGCTGGAAGCTAAAGGTCAGCATGTGAAAGTGATGCCCGCAATGGGCAGCACGCAGAGCATTATGATTGGGCCGGATGGCATGCGCTATGGTGCTTCGGATCCGCGTTCGGTGGATGATTTGAGTGCCGGGTATTAATTTAGCGTAATAAAGTGCGCCGCTACCGCCTCAGCACGAGTTGTAGCGGCGCGATTCATTGCGCAAGTTATTTCAATCGCGCCATGTAATGCGTATCAATCATCTCGCCGTCGCGCATGGCAAAACGCTTCGCCGTCCCTTCGATCTCAAAGCCAAACTTCTGATAAAGACCCATCGCTTTATGGTTATCAGCGAACACGGTTAACTCGATTCGTGTCACTTGTAGCCAGTTGTCACACAGGTCAATCATCGCGGCCATCAGCGCCGAGCCTACGCCGCGACGGTGAAAGGCAGGATCAACGCCCATGCCAAAGGTAGCGGCATGGCGACGTCGTGCGACAGATTGCACTTCTAGCGTGATTTGCCCAGCCAGTTGATCGTCAATCATTGCCACTAGCATATGCACACCCGGACGCGGATTGCTAAGGCGTTCCTGCCATAGCGTGGGTGACTGGTGTGGCAGTTGCAATGTATTCGCCTGCGTCTCCGGTTGGCTGTAGAGACGTGTTAGTGCAGCAGCATCTTCTGGGATTACGTGGCGAATGACGATCTGACTCATAAAGCGACTCCTTGTGCAAAGTGAATAAAATCCCCTTTAACATCAAGGAATTCTCGCAAGTCGTCAATCGAAAATAATTCTCAAAAGGGGTTTACAGACGCGAATGATAATGATTATTATTGTCATGCGGACCGGGAACGTCTCCTGACTACCGGGTAAGCACGACATTGCTCACATTGCTTCCAGTGTTTCTTAGCCAGCTCGGGTGCTGGCTTTTTTTTTGCCTGCTATTTGCCTCTTTCATCCTCATTGTCCGATCACCACCAAAACGTTCAGCATTTTTGAACAGAGGCGTGAAGTTTTTCAGCTATCAATCAATCTCTCTCAGGCACACACTGTAAAAAACATTGAGGAGAATTGAACATGATCTACTTACGCAAAGCAGAAGAACGCGGTCACGCCAATCACGGTTGGCTCGATAGCTGGCACACCTTTTCTTTCGCCGATTATTACGATGCCAACTTTATGGGCTTCTCGGCCTTACGCGTTATCAATGAAGACGTGATTGATGGCGGCCAGGGTTTTGGTACCCACCCGCATAAAGACATGGAAATCCTGACATATGTGTTGTCTGGCACCGTGGAACATCAAGACAGCATGGGCAACAAAGAGCAGATCCCGGCAGGTGAGTTCCAGATCATGAGCGCCGGTACTGGCGTGCGCCATTCAGAGTACAACGCCAGTGATAAAGATCCGCTGCATCTGTATCAGATCTGGATCATTCCAGAGCGCAAAGGCATTGAGCCACGCTATGCGCAGCGCCGCTTCGAGGATGTGAAAGGTCGCCAGTTTGTCCTGTCCCCGGATGAGCGTGAAGGATCGCTGAAAGTGTTCCAGGACATGACCCTGTCGCGCTGGGTGTTTGCTAAGGGCGAAGCCGACGCGGTGACTGTCGAAGCGGGTCGTCGTGTGTGGATTCAGGTGGTAAAAGGTCTGGTGAGCGTGAATGGCGAACAGGTCGGTACCAGTGATGCGCTGGCGATCTGGGATGAAAGCGCGCTGACCATCAACGCTGACAGCGATGCAGAGATTCTGCTGTTTGATCTGCCGCCGGTGTAACAGCCTGTCAATAAATCGTGCAAGGTTGCCCTCTATGGCGACCTTGCATTTTTTGCCGACTTTTCGTTGGGTGCGTACCGATGTGCACAAAATCAGAGCGGGTATTCATGGTTTTCCGCAAAGCCTGAAATTGACAAAAAAATGATAGACTCATCGTATCTCTGACCTCAGGCGCATACGATGAAGAAGAAAAGGCCGGTACTACAGGACGTTGCCGATCGCGTCGGCATCACAAAAATGACCGTCAGTCGCTACCTGCGAAACCCCGATCAGGTCTCTGCGGCGCTGCGCGATAAGATCGCCGTCGCACTGGATGAACTCGGTTATATCCCCAATCGTGCCCCCGATATGCTCTCTAATGCGACCAGTCGCGCTATCGGCGTACTGTTGCCTTCGCTCACCAACCAGGTGTTCGCCGACGTGTTACGCGGCATTGAAACCGTCACCGATGAGGCCGGCTATCAAACCCTGGTGGCGCACTTTGGCTACAACGCGGACAAAGAAGAGCTACAGCTGCGATCGCTGCTCGGCTGGAACATCGACGGCGTCATCCTCACCGAACGCACCCATACGCCCGGCACACTGCGCATGCTGGAAGTGGCGGGTATTCCGGTGATTGAGATGATGGACTCAGTCACGCCGTGTCTCGATATGGCGGTGGGCTTCGATAACGTCGAAGCGGCGCGGCAGATGACGCATGCTATTCTGAAAAAAGGACATCGCCACACCGTTTACCTCGGCGCACGTCTGGATGAGCGTACCCTGCAAAAACAGCAGGGCTACGAAAAGGCGATGCGTGAAGCCGGGCTCACGCCGCACAGCGTGATGATGGAAGATGCTTCCTCCTTCAGCGCCGGTGCGCAGCTGCTATGCGAGGCGCAGAAACGCTATCCCGAAACCGACAGCCTGTTTTGTACCAACGATGACCTGGCAGTCGGCGCGATGTTTGAGTGCCAGCGCCAGGGGTTAAACGTACCTGCGCAAATGGCGATTGCCGGATTCCACGGCCACGATATTACCCAAGTGGTCACGCCGCGCCTGGCCACGGTGCTGACCCCGCGTGAGCGCATGGGACGCGAATCGGCTGCGATGCTGCTGGCGCGCATTGGCGGCGACCGCAGCGTGACCGAGCCGCTGGATGTCGGGTTTGAAATTGCAGAAGGTGGCAGCATCTGATTTTGGCGATTATTTGAGTCAGTTCACACTTTCGTGCTTTTCCACCTAACAAGGGTTGCCAGTCCCGCAGTGGGCTCCGAAAATGATAATCAAATTTGTTATCGGTAACATTGGCAGGCAACCTGCCGGAGCGCAAAACCATGACCACGCCATCTCCATCGCACCACGTCTTTATCCTGATGGGCGTTTCCGGCAGCGGAAAGTCTGCCGTCGCTAATCAGGTTTCTCATCAGTTGAGCACGGCATTTCTGGATGGCGATTTCCTGCATCCGCGTAGCAACATCATGAAAATGGCCGACGGTCATCCGCTGGATGATAACGATCGCCAGCCGTGGCTGCAGGCGCTGAATGATGCCGCCTTCGCCATGCAGCGCACCCAGGCTATTTCGATTATCGTCTGCTCGGCGCTGAAAAAGTCCTACCGCGACATCCTGCGACAGGGCAACCAAAACCTGAAATTCATCTATCTGAAGGGCGATTTCGAAACCATCGAATCGCGTCTGAAAGCACGTAAAGGTCACTTCTTTAAGCCGCAGATGCTGGTGACGCAGTTTGAGACCTTGCAAGAGCCTGGGGCTGACGAGCCCGATGTACTGGTGGTTGATATCAATCATTCACTGGATGAAGTCGTTGCGGCCACGGTTGCGACCATTGAGGAAGCAACCAACAAGGGTTAGTAATGAGTACCGCAACGCTGGTGTTAACCGCAGCAGGCTCCGTCCTGCTGCTGCTGTTTTTGGTGATGAAAGCGCGTATGCACGCCTTTGTCGCCCTGATGTTAGTCTCAATTGGTGCCGGTCTGTTCTCTGGCATGCCACTGGATAAAATTGCTGACACCATGCAAAAAGGCATGGGCGGAACGCTCGGATTTCTCGCCATCGTGGTGGCATTGGGCGCGATGTTCGGCAAAATCCTGCATGAAACCGGCGCAGTCGATCAAATCGCTATCCGCATGCTGAAAGCCTTTGGTGAAAACCGGGCGCACTACGCGATGGGGATTGCCGGGCTGATCTGCGCGCTGCCGCTGTTCTTTGAAGTGGCGGTGGTCTTGCTGATCAGCATCGCCTTTGCCGTGGCGCGTCGTACCCATGGCAACTTAGTGAAGTTGGTCATTCCACTGTTTGCTGGTGTGGCGGCCTCTGCGGCGTTTCTGCTGCCGGGGCCGGCCCCGATGCTGCTGGCTTCCCAGATGCACGCGGACTTTGGTTGGATGATCCTGCTGGGCCTGTGTGCAGCGATTCCCGGTATGCTGATTGCGGGTCCGCTGTTTGGCAATTTTATTGCCCGCCATGTCAGTTTCAGTGCGCCGCCGGAAGATCATCAGCCAGAAGTGGAAGAGGGAAAGCTGCCGTCGTTTGGCTTCAGCCTGGCACTGATCCTGTTCCCGCTGCTGCTGGTGGGCCTGAAAACCATCGGGGCGCGCTTCACCACACCGGATTCACGTCTCTACGAGTGGCTGGAGTTTATCGGCCATCCGTTTACGGCGATCCTGCTGGCGTGTCTGGTAGCGATTTACGGTCTGGCCTATCGCCAGGGAATGGACAAAGAGAAGGTGATGCAGGTGTGCGGCAGTGCGCTGCAACCGGCAGGCATTATTCTGCTGGTGATCGGTGCGGGCGGTGTGTTCAAGCAGGTGCTGGTGGATTCTGGCGTCGGCCCGGTATTGGGTCACGCGCTCACTGGCGCCGGGATGCCGATTGCGCTGGCGTGCTTCATCCTTTCCGGTGCGATCCGTGTGATTCAGGGATCGGCGACCGTGGCCTGTCTGACGACCGTGGGCCTGGTGATGCCAGTGATTGAACCGCTGCACTACAGCGGCGCGCAGTTGGCGGCGCTGTCGATCTGCATCGGGGGTGGCTCCATCATTATTAGTCACGTCAACGATGCCGGTTTCTGGCTGTTTGGCCGCTTCACCGGTGCAACGGAAGGTGAAACGCTGAAAACCTGGACGCTGATGGAAACCATTCTTGGTACCACCGGTGCCATTGTCGGGATGATCGCGTTCACTCTGCTGTCGTAAGAATTTTTAGGTGCGCCGCAATGCGCACCCTATAAAATTCACCTATCCGCACGGCAGGTTGCCATTGATGGCGACCTGACCGAATAGCACAGCCGATTGGTCGCGCATGTATGACGATGTGGCTGCATCCCGCAGCCGTTGATCATCGCACCAGACTGTTCGTTAATCCTCATCCCGCTCATCATCCGGCTGATCCAGCACCGTATACGCCACCGCACAGAACAGCGAGTTCAGACGCTTCATATCTCCCAGCAACCCTAGATGCAGGGAGCTGGTTTCGATGCTCTGCACATTTTTCTGATGCAGGCGCTCGACGTGAGCGTGTGAGAAACGGCGAATCAGGATGCGAAAACGGTGTTTGGAGCGGCGTAGTCGGCGCGCGCTGGGGATATCTTTCGACAGAAACACCGACAAACTGAGGCGCAGATTGTTGAGTACCTGCTCCTGCAA
This sequence comes from Pantoea sp. CTOTU50773, assembly GCF_032082325.1. Lineage (NCBI taxonomy): Bacteria > Pseudomonadati > Pseudomonadota > Gammaproteobacteria > Enterobacterales > Erwiniaceae > Pantoea > Pantoea sp. CTOTU50773. The sequence continues at coordinate 6,431 of NZ_DAMDQC010000038.1, forward strand.
TGTGTTCAGCTCTTCCAGCCCTTCGGGGGAAAATGCCCGACGGGCGTTCAGCGATTTCACCGCCACGTCCGCACACATGCGTTCAATGATATCGCCCGCCTGCTCAAGGTTGAGTGCCATCTCGATGACCTCGGCCCAGCGGCGCGAATCCTCCTCGGCCAAATCCTCTTTCGGCATGCGCGCCAGATAGAGTTTGATGGCGGTATACAGCACATCGACATCATCATCCAGACGCCGCACCGCGCGCTCTTCACGCAGTTCGCCATGCACCACTTTATTGAAGGACTCCATCATATGTTCAACGACATCACCGATGCGCAGGGTTTCGCGCGCCGCATTGGCCAATGCCAGCGCAGGGGTATCCAGCGCGCTGCGGTCGAGATGTTTAGGGCGTAAATGGGCATCGGTTTCCGGCTCGTCGGAAATCATACGACGGCACAAGCGCGCCATCGGTTCGGCGAATGGCACCATAATCAGGCAGCGAATCAGGTTGTAAAATACATGGAAAAAGATCACCAGTTCTTCGTCATCGACCGGCATCTTGTCCAGAATATCAGCGATATAATTCACCAGTGGCAAAATCGCCAGGCTGCCAATGAGCTTGAACAGCAGGCTGCCCAGTGCCACGCGTTTTCCCGCAGCATTTGAGCCACTGGCGTTAATCATTGCCAGCAAACCACTGCCGAGGTTGGCACCAATCACCAGACAGAGCGCCACTTTGAATGAAATCACATCCGCTGCCGTCAGTGTAGCGGTGATCAGCACCGCCGCGAGGCTGGAATAACTGATGATGGCGAATACCGCGCCAATCAGTGCATCCAGCATGACATCTCCGGTTAGCGTGGAGAACAGCACCTGCAAGCCCGCCGCCTGGGTAATGGGTTTAGCAGCGGCCACGATCAACTGTAGCGCTAACAGAATTAAGCCAAGGCCAATGGCAGCTCGACCCATTTGTCCGGCCCGCGTCTGCTTACGGCTGAGGAAGAACACCACACCAAAGAAGATGAAGAGCGGCGATAGCCAGGAGAGATCGAAGGTCAGGATACGCGCCATGATGGCGGTACCGACATCGGCACCGAGCACCACCACCAGCGCAGGCGTCAGACTCACCAGATTCTGTGCGACAAACGAGGTGACGAGCAGGGTGGTGGCATTGCTGCTCTGCACCAGCGCGGTGACGCCAATCCCGGCGAGAAACGCCATTGGCTTCTTTTCCACGCTGCGGCTGAGCACCCGGCGCAAATCGGCACCGTACACGCGCATGATGCCAGTGCGCACAATGTGCGTGCCCCACACCAGCAGGGCCACAGCAGATAAGAGATTGAGCAGGGTCAACACGTCGGGCGGTTCCTTATCCTCAGACTTACATTGCACCAACTGCAAGCCTGTGGGTGAGTACCGAGGTGTCGGGCGCACCGAAGTGCGGCCATGGGCAGCCTAAAGGCCGCCGCGACAACGATTAACAGGCTGCATTAACGCTGAATACTGCCGCGTTGCGTTGCCAATTTCTCGTTAAATTTAAGCAACCTGGCGCAACGTCGACATCTCTAACTGTAGACCAATTTGCATGCCAGCAGGGTGCAAATCCGCCACGCTGCGATTCAGCACATCCACTGACAATTCAACCCCATGCGCCAGTACACGATAACGGATCACGTTACCTAGCAGGCTGTGACTGAGAATAGTGGCCGGAATGCCATCCTGCGGTGCACTCAAGCGGATTGACTCAGGTCGAATCGCTACCTGACCCGTGAATGTCTGGCCGGTGAGCTGCGTTGCCTGTTCCGCACTTAGCAGGTTGTAGTTGCCGATAAACCCGGCGGCAAACAGATCGGCTGGCTGCGTGTAGAGGGCTTCGGCGTTACCGTTCTGTACGATTTTGCCACGATTCATCAGCACGATACGGTCAGACAGCGTCAGCGCCTCTTCCTGATCGTGGGTCACGAATATCGTGGTGAGCTTCAACTCTTGCTGGATATTGCGGATCTGTTCGCGCAGATGGCGGCGGATGCGCGCGTCCAGTGCGGAGAGCGGCTCATCCAGCAACAGCAAACGAGGGCGCGTCACCAGCGAGCGCGCTAAGGCAACACGCTGGCATTGTCCGCCAGAAAGCTGGTGCGGATAACGGCGGGCGAAATCGGTCAGCTCGACCAGTGCCAGCGCTTCCATCACCCGTTTCTGAATATCGCCGCCTGGCAGTTTCTGCATTTTCAGGCCAAACGCCACGTTCTTCTCCACCGTCATGTTGGGGAACAGCGCGTAGCTCTGGAACACCATGCCAATGGTACGTTTCTGCGGTGGCAGCGGCACGATATCCTGACCCTGTAGCAGAATTTTGCCGCTATCGACATCCGTCAAACCGGCGATGCAGCGCAGCAGCGTTGATTTGCCGCAGCCGCTCGGGCCGAGCAGGGTAACAAACTCACCTTCATCGGCGCTGAAATCGATATTTTCAAAGATGCTGGTGGGGCCGTAGCTTTTGTTCAGCTGGGTGACGTTCAGATAACTCATGGTCAGCCTCGTTCAGGATTGAGGGCATTCGCCAGCCAGGTGACCAGCAGGACGACAGCAAAATAAGAGATCACCAGCGCACTGGTGAAGTGGCCGCTGCCGTTACGCATATTGTAGAGGTACACCTGCAAGGTTTCATAGCGGGTACCGACTAACAGGTTAGCGAACACAAACTCACCTATCAGGAAAGAGAAAGAGAGCAGCACCGCGATGAACACGCCTTTGCGCAGATTCGGCAGTACCACAAACAGTGCCGCCTGCCAGGTGCTGGCACCCAGCAGATGAGACGCATCAATCAGCTCTTTCAAATTGATCGCCTGCATATTGTTGGCAATAGCACGGTAAATAAACGGCAGCGCGATGGTGAAGTAACAGCCGACCAGAATCCACGGCGTGCCGGTGATCATCAGCGGTGACGAGGAATAAAGCTGCAGCAGGCCAACGGATGACACCACCGGCGGCACGGCAAACGGCATCAGAATCAGCACGTTCATCACCGCATCCAGCTTCGGATAATAGTAAGCGATTACAAACATCGCAGGCAGCACCAGCATTAATGAGAACAGCAGCGCGCCAAAGCAAATCAGCAAGGAGTGGCCCAATGCGGTCAGGAAACGCGGATCGCTCCACAGCTCAATCAACCACTTCAGGGTAAAGCCCTGCGGCAGAATGGTGTCGCTCCAGTCAGTCGAGATGCCATACAGCAACGTCGCCAGCAGCGGGGCGGCGAGGATGATCAGCAGCAGCCAGATAATCAGGCGATGATAAATTTTTTCCGCGCGAGACACGTTCTACTCCTGTGATTTCGCGTTGAGATAACTGCGGCGCACCAGATACTGCTGCACCACGGTAATCAGCGCCATAATGAACACCAGCAACATGGCCAGCGCTCCGCCGGTATTCGGATCGAGCGAGATATCACCCGACACCAGCGCGGCAATACGTACTGGCACCACGTTAAAGTTACCGGTGGTCAGCGCATAAATGGTGGCGTAAGCACCCAGCGCATTGGCCAGCAGGATGACAAAAGTCCCTAACAGCGCCGGGAACAGGATGGGCAAACCAATATGCCACCAGTAGCGCCAGCGGCTGGCACCGAGCAGCGCGGCCGACTCTTCCCAATCTTTGCGTAAGCCATCAAACGCCGGATAGAGCAGCAGAATGCCGAGCGGGATCTGGAACCAGGTGTAAACCAGCACCATGCCGTCACGCGAGAACAGCTTGAACCCTTCCAGCATGCCGAAGTGGCGCAGCAGCAGCGTCAGACAGCCGTTCATGCCCAGCAGAATCACAAAGGCGAACGCCAGCGGCACACCCGCAAAGTTGCTGGTCATGTTGGTAAACGACATCAGGAAGCGCTGAAAGCGGCCGCTGCCTGGCTGATGCAGCGAATAGCCGGCAATCAACGAGATCAGCAGGCCGTAAATGCTCGACCAGATGGAGATATCCAGCGACAGGCGAAACGCCTGCAGGTAAAACGGTGAAGTGAGGATATCGATGTAGTTATCGATACCCCAACGCTCGTTCATGTCGCTCCAGAAGCTGTTGATGGCGATCCACAGCAGCGGCGCGAGCTGGAAGGCAACCCAAAAGAAGGCGAACGGCAGCAGCAATAGCGTGGCGAGGGTTTTTCCCTTCATTAACGCGGCTCCGCCAGCAAACCGTGGCACACCGGTTTATCGTGCTCAATGCCCAGCAGCGTGCAAACGATGCCACACAGTTCAGTTTGCTGCGGTTCGAGATCGGGCTGACGGGAGAAGCCCGCACCAAACACAAACAGCGGCACCTGCGTCTCTTCCGGTAAAATGCCGCCGTGCGAGCGGTCATCGTTCATGCCGTGGTCGGCGGTGACGATCACCTGATAGCCCGCAGCGAGCCAGCCGGGCATCCACTGCGACAGATAGCCATCGGCCATACGTGCGCGGTTGCGATATTGTGGCGATGACAGGCTATGCTTGTGCCCGGCATCGTCGATATTCATGGGGTGAATCAGTAAAAAGTCCGGATCGTGGTTCAGACGCAGGCTCTCGGCATCTTCAAACAAGTGGGAATCCGGATAACTGTCGTCCCAGTAAAAGTGGCCGTATTGAATCGGCAAATCGGGGGCGACGGTGTGACGATCACGCGCATTGTTGAACGGGGATTGGTTATACAGCTCACTCACCCAGTGATAGGCGGCAGCGGCCGTGGTTAAACCGGCGGCGCGGGCGTAATGGAAGATGCTGCGCTGATTGCTCAATCGATTGACGCCGTTATGAATAATGCCGCTCTGCACTGGCGGAATCCCAGTCAGAATGCATTCATACAGCGGACGTGACAGCGAAGGCAGTTCGCAGGTCAGCGTGTAGTATTGGCCGTTGCCCTGTTTGCATTCAGCAAACAGATAGCCCATCGCATGCTGTGCCACCTGATTGCTCAGGCCATCCAGTACCACCAGGATTGTCTTCATTCCCGTTCCTTACATCATTCAAATTGCGGGCACTGCGCTTAGCGGCGCAACGTATTGCGTATCAATGCGCGACATCGCGCCGCCAGGGTGTGTGCAAATTACTGCTTCATATTGATAATCACGTTCTCTTGCCACAGACGCGGCAGCATTTTCGAGCTCTTATCCCATGCAGCCTGATCTTTGATCGGGCGGGCATTTTTGTACTCAGACTGCGGCAGCAGTTTGGCTTGCACATCGGCTGGCAGAGTTAAATGCTCAGCGCGGATTGGACGTGCATAACCTTTCGCCAGGTTGATCTGACCGGCATCAGAGAAGATGTATTCACGCGCCAGTTTGGCGGCGTTCGGGTGTTTGGCGTATTTGTTGATGATGGTGCTGTAACCGGAAATCACGGAGCCATCAGACGGGATCACCACTTCATAGCGGTTTTTGTCGATCTGATCGCGATAATTCAGACCGTTGAAGTCCCATACCACGGCAACCTGAATTTCACCTTTCTCAATGTTGGCAATCACCGGATCGGTCACGCCCAGACGGCCTTCTTTAGCCAGCTCGCCAAAGAATTTCAGGGCTGGCTTCAGGTTCTTCTCATCACCGCCCATCGCGTAGTTGGCCGCCAGTACGCCGTTAGCCGCCTGAGCAGCCACGCCGACGTCACCGATAGTGACCACATACTTACCTTTCTTCAGATCGGCCCAGCTGTGCGGTGCATCTTTAACCTGCTGCTTGTCAATCAGGAAGGCGATGGTGCCGGTATACGCCAGCATCCAGTTGCCTTCGCTGTCTTTCGCCCAGCTTGGAATCTGATCCCAATGCGTTGGTTTGTACGGTTGTGCCAGACCTTTGGTCACAGCAACCGGACCGAACGCGGCGCCCACATCACCGATATCGGCGCTGGCGTTCTCTTTCTCTGCATCAAATTTAGCCAGCTCCTGCGCCGATGACATATCGGTATCGCTGTGCTTCAGGCCATATTTGCTGTTGATGTCATTCCATGTGTCTTTCCAGTTCGCCCAGCTGTCTGGCATACCGACGCTGTTGACCTGGCCCTCAGCACGCGCGGCTTTTTCCAGCGCGGCAAGGTCGTTATCGGCGGCGTGCGCGGCGGGCAGCGCAAGCAGTACGGCACTGGCTACTACAGAGGAGATAAACGCTTTCATCTCGGTTGCTCCGGGTGTAAGTTGTGGGACGTCTTGGTCTAGTCCAGCAAGAACCGAGCCAATGTAGCCCGATCAGATGAAGGTTTTATGACCATGGTGGTGAAATGTGGTGTGACGCGTAGCTCCACATGCGGATACAGCGCGCGAAAGCGTGGGATATGCCTGTCATATTGTAGTCATCGAACTGTCATAGTGCAGAATTGCCCCAAAATGAGGCTAAAAAATGTCGTCGAAAACGGTGGATGTGATTGCTGCGGCGCTGAGCGAACGCATTGAAAACGGTGAATTTGCCAGCGGACGTTTGCCGGCAGAACGCAGTTTAAGTGAACATTATTCCACCACGCGTATTACCCTGCGTGAGGCGCTGGGCTTGCTGGAAGCGCAGGGCGTCATTTACCGTGAGCTGCGTCGAGGTTGGTTTCTCGCCCCACCCAGGCTGGTATATAACCCGGCCCATCACAGCCACTTTCATGCCATGGCCGCCGAGCAAGGGCGCATCGCTCTCACTGAAGTGATTGAGGCGCGGGAAGTCCCGGCACAGCTGGTGATTGCACGACATTTGCAGTTACTGGAAGGGGATAGCGTGTTTCGCATTCGACGCCTGCGACGTATTGATGGGCGCGCGGTGTTGTACGTGGAGCATTACCTCAATCCGGCCTTTTTTCCCGGCCTGCTAGAGGAAGACCTCACCCGCTCACTTACCGATCTCTACGATCAGCGCTATGGCATTCGCTACGGCGGCGCTCGCTTTACCATTCTGCCCGGCCCGCTTCCTGCGCGCGCGGCACCGGCACTCAATGTCGCCAGCGGAACTCCCGGATTACTCATTACACGCATTAACCGCGATCAGCACAAACGGGTCATCGACTGTGACTGCGAGTACTGGCGCTATGACGCACTCTGTGTGGATGTTGATGTGTAGCATATTGTGATTTTGATCACACTACAGCATGATAACGCCAGAGAGTTTCCGTACTTTGAGGCGCATAAAAATGACAACAAAATCAGCACCGGGGCAGCTTATTGCTTCGGTATTACAGTGGGTTCTGAATATTGGCCTGGTGACGTTGGCCATCATCCTGGTGGTGTTTCTTGGCAAAGAGACGATTCATTTAGCTAATGTGCTGTTTAGCACTGGTGAGCAGGCGTCTTCTTACCTGCTGATCGAAGGCATCGTGATCTATTTTCTCTATTTCGAATTTATCGCGCTGATAGTGAAGTACTTCCAGTCCGGCTATCACTTCCCGCTGCGTTATTTCATCTATATCGGCATCACCGCAATCATTCGTCTGATTATCGTTGACCATAAAAACCCGTTCGACACGCTCTATTATTCAGCGGCGATTTTAATTCTGGTGGTCACGCTGTGGTTAGCCAATAGCAATCGCTTAAAGCGCGAATAATCCCCCCTTCTGTCTGGCGTGGCACAACCAGCAGTGCCACGCCCGATTCTCTGCGTTAAACTAGGGCAACTTTTTCTCCGGAGATGTCCTGATGTCGCATCACGCGCTGCGCCAGTTACTCGCACTGCATTGGCTGCCAGCCACTTCCCCCTTGCTTTCCCCCCCTCTGCTCGACTGGTTACTGGAGGAAGACTCCATGACGCGTCGCTTCGAGCAGCATTGCCAGCAGGTGACGGTGGAACTGATCCGCGAAAGCTTTATTACCGCTGACGAGATAGCGCCAGAAGCGGAATTCCTGCCCGCCGATGAGCGCTTTTGGTTACGTGAAATCGTGCTGTGCGGCGATGGCGAACCCTGGTTGATTGGGCGAACCGTGGTGCCAGAAAGCACGTTGAACGGCCCGGAGCAGATGCTGCAAAATCTTGGCACTCGTCCGCTGGGGCGCTATCTTTTCGCCTCCTCGACGCTGAGCCGCGATTTTATCGATCCCGGTCAGGTGGACGATCTGTGGGGACGTCGCTCGCGCCTGCGTTTATCAGGCAAACCGCTGCTGCTAACTGAACTGTTTTTACCAGCGTCGCCGTTGTACCGCGCGCTGAATCAAGGATAAAGGATTGTGGAAAAAACCTTAACCATGACCAAATGGCAGGCTTATCGGCGCCTGATGCGCATCGATAAACCGATTGGCACGCTGTTGCTGCTGTGGCCCACCATGTGGGCACTGTGGTTATCAGGCATGGCGGTGCCGCCTTTGTCTGTGCTGGTGGTATTTGTGCTCGGCGTCATTGTGATGCGTGCCGCGGGTTGCGTGATCAATGATTATGCGGACCGTAAGGTGGATGGTCATGTCAAACGGACCGCATCGCGTCCGCTGGCGAGCGGCGCGGTGACGGAGAAAGAGGCCAAAATCCTGTTTGTCGTGCTCGGGTTGCTGGCATTTGCGCTAGTGCTGACCATGAACCGTATGACGATTTTGCTGTCATTTGGTGGCCTGGCACTGGCGTGGGTCTATCCGTTTATGAAGCGCTACACCCATTTACCCCAGGTGGTATTGGGAGCGGCATTCGGCTGGGCGATTCCAATGGGTTGGGCGGCGGTTAGTGAGTCCTTACCTATTGTTTGCTGGCTGGTGTTCTTCGCGAATATCTGCTGGACGGTGGCTTACGACACGCAATATGCGATGGTTGATCGTGATGACGACCTAAAGATTGGCGTGAAATCCACAGCGATTCTGTTCGGACGTTTCGATAAATTGATCATCGGCTTATTGCAGTTGGCCACGTTGGGGCTAATGGCGCTAGTCGGATTGATGTTGCATCTGAACGGGGCGTTTTACTGGTCATTGCTGGTGGCGGGCGGCTTCTTTGTGTATCAACAAAAGCTGATTGCTCAACGTGAACGCGATCCTTGCTTTCAGGCCTTTCTAAATAATAACTACGTTGGTCTGGTGCTGTTTATCGGCGTACTTCTCAATACTCAGCCGTTTATTGACCTGTTTTAAGGGGTTGCTGCCATAAAAAAGGCGACCCGTTGAGGGTCGCCTTTCTGTTTTTTGTGCCCGACGTTATTCGTGGGCTACAGCACTTTCAATGGTCAGACGGACATCACTGGTCACCAGCTCTGCCAGCATCTGCCACATAATGTGGGTGCGTTCCGCATCGGCATCGCCTGAATCACTGATGTAGCCTTCATCACGCAGTGACAGCACCAGCGCGGTAAACACCGCTTTGTCGAAGAACTCTGGCGCGTTAATGCCATGCAACACCGACAAACGCTGCGCCAGCGTGCGGCTCTCTTTCTCCAGCGTGCCGCGGTTAATCGTCGGCTTGGCACTCAGAATAGCGAAGGTGATGGCAAAACGCTGCAGCGTTTCACGGATACCGGCAGCCAGCAGTTGCAATGAACGATGGCGGGCCGGATTCATGCGTAACTGCCCATAATGCTGGGTAATCAGGCCTTGTCGCGCCATCTCAGCACAGAGGGCATTCAGCACGCCTGGCAGCTCTGCGTTATCCCAGCGCAGGAACAGCTCACTCTTCAGCATCGGGTAAACCAGACTCACCTGACGCAGCAGCTCCGCCTCACTGATCTCACGATGCTGCTGCACAATAGCGGCAATCAGCGATGGCATGACCAGCATGTGGTGGATGTTGTTGCGGTAGTAGGTCATCAGGACGGCCTGCTCGCGCGGCAGAATGATGATATCGCCGATACTGTCTTGTTCCGTCTCAAACTTGTTCATGCCCATGGCGTGATCAAGCAGCGCTTCAGCACTCATCTCCGGCACGGTCGCTTCCGGCGAATAAGGCACGTTACGCAGCAGCTGGGTGTAGCATTCCAGTTGCTCAATCAACTGTTCACGCGTCAGGGAGCGCTGACGTGAAGCCAGCAGTGCAGTGACGCACAGGTTCATGGCATTGGCGGCACCGGCTTCGTTAATACGCACCATCAGACGTGCCGCAATATCATTTACGGTCGGCGTCATCCATGCCGGGCGTTGTGGTTCAATCGGATCGATCGCATCACGCCATTCCGGCACGTTTTTGTTCAGATAGTTCATCAACGGCAGGGGTTCGCCGAAGTTAACGTAGCCCTGGCCAAGATTGCGCAGTTTACGTAACCCGCGCACCATCTGCAGGAAACTCTCTTTCTCTTTGGCCGCGCCACGTAACTCTTTGGCGTAAGTACCCACTTCCATGACGTGTTCATAGCCGATGTAGATCGGAACAAACGTAATCGGACGGCTACCGCCGCGCAACATGGCTTGCAAGGTCATCGACAGCGTGCCGGTTTTAGGATCCAGCAGTCGGCCCGTGCGCGAGCGCCCGCCTTCAACGAAATACTCGACTGAATATCCGCGGCTGAACAACTCGCCCAGATATTCACGGAACACCGTGGAATAGAGTTTGTTGCCCTTGAAGGTACGGCGAATAAAGAAAGCACCCAGACGACGGAAAATCGGACCTGCTGGCCAGAAGTTCAGGTTGATACCGGCCGCGATGTGTGGCGGCACCAGCCCCTGATGGTAGAGCACGTAAGAGAGCAGTAGATAGTCCATGTGGCTGCGATGGCAGGGCACATACACAATCTCATGGCCATCTTGCGCCAGCTGACGGACTCGCTCGCCACCGTTGACGTTGATGCCCTGATAAAGGCGGCTCCACAGCCAGCCCATCACGCGGTCTGTGACGCGAATGGCCTCATACGAGAAGTTCGCTGCGACCTCTTCCATCATCTCAACAGCATTCTGCTGGGCTTTCTCGTGCGAGATTTTTTTGCTACGCGCTTCATCTTCAACCGCTTTTTCAATCGCTTTGGATTGCAGCAGCTTGTTGAACAGATCCTGACGCGCAGGCAGACGTGGGCCTACAGCAGCCAGGCGCTGACGCGCGAAGTGAATGCGAGCCACGCGTGCCAGCTTCTGGGCAATCGACTTATCCGTACCGTGCTCCGTCGCCATCTGGCGCAGGGAAACGGTCGGCGAGAAGCGCACAAAGCTGTCACGTCCGTGCCACAAAATGGCGAAGAATTTCTCTACACCATTAAGGATGCGCAGATGTGGCGTATCTTCTCCCTGGATTTCGCGTCCCGGCGCACGACCAAACATCACCGCCACCGGTAACATCTGTACGTCGAGATCCGGGTTACTACGGTGCAAATCGAGATAGTCGTGGAATAGCTTCACCGACTCAGGATTGGCAACGAAATAGGGGAATACGCGTGGGCCATCATGAATAAACACGTGACGCGGCAGTAGCGTGCCGTCGATCTCCAGCGGAGCCAGCGGATCGGGCAGATCATGTTTCAGGCACTGTGTCCGAAGAGTGAGCAGGTCAGCCTTTGAATCATAAGGCAAAACATACATCACTGGACGAGTCGGATCGATCCCGTGTTCTGAGACAGGATCGGTCGGAATGACCTTACTCTTTACCAAAAAAGAGAGTGGTAAATTCAATAGTTTGTAATAAAGTTTACGCCAACCTGACATAGACAACTTAAAGCCTCTTGTTAGCAAAGCGCGGCAAGCATACCAGAAAGTGCAACGAAGATCTGTGGCTTACACGACCTCAGATAGCCCACATATTGACGCCAAATCACATCAAGGGTTCCAAAGCATGGCAAATAACGTCACCGGTATTCAAAGAATAGTGAATGCAGCCGGTTATTCCTGGCAGGGCTTGCGCGCCGCCTGGAAACATGAAGCCGCATTTCGTCAGGAAGCCATTGCTGCACTGGTGGCGATTGTGGTGGCTTGCTGGCTGGATGTTGATGCGATTTCCCGTGTGCTGATGATTGGCTCCGTGGTGCTGGTGATCATCGTTGAAATCCTGAATAGCGCCATTGAAGCGGTGGTGGACCGCATTGGGCAAGAGCGCCATCCTTTAGCCGGACGAGCAAAAGATATGGGCTCAGCGGCGGTGTTGCTGGCTATCTTACTGGCTCTGTTTGTCTGGATCGCACTGCTCTGGTCGCATTTGCGATAGGTATTCCAGAATCTTCAAACCGCTGATTTTTCCCTCTGTTTTGGTTTTCATTTCGCCAATACCTGTATATACTCACAGCGACTGTATAAACAACCAGGGGGCGGGATGAAAGCGTTAACCACCAGGCAGCAACAGGTCTATGATCTGATTCGCGACCACATTAACCAGACCGGCATGCCGCCAACGCGTGCGGAAATTGCTGCGCAACTGGGTTTTCGCTCGCCCAATGCTGCGGAAGAACATCTGAAAGCACTGGCGCGTAAAGGCGTCATCGAGATTGTATCCGGTGCATCTCGCGGCATCCGCCTGCTAATGGAAGAAGAAGTCTCCGAAGGGTTACCGCTGATCGGGCGCGTGGCCGCTGGTGAGCCGCTGCTGGCGCAAGAGCACATCGAAGCGCACTATCAGGTTGATGCCAATCTGTTTAAACCTACCGCCGATTTTCTGCTGCGAGTGAGTGGTATGTCGATGAAAGACATCGGGATTATGGATGGCGACTTGCTTGCTGTGCATAAAACCCAGGAAGTCCGTAATGGTCAGGTTGTAGTGGCGCGCATTGATGATGAAGTGACCGTCAAACGCTGGAAAAAGCAGGGTGCAATTGTGCATTTGCTGCCAGAAAACACCGAATTCCAGCCGATTGTGGTCGATACCCGTGAGCAGGCTCTGACCGTTGAAGGTTTGGCTGTGGGCATCGTACGTAACGGCGAATGGCTTTAATCTCTCATTGAATTCCCCCGCTGCGGTTGGTCGCTGTGCTGACCGCAGTCTGATACATTGATTTTCCTCTTCAGGCTGATTGCCGGTTAATGGTCCTATTGACCAGCGCAACAATGGAACGGGCGAATGCGGCTGTTTTCCTCCTCAGATAAAGCATTGTGGCGGCTGGCGCTGCCGATGATTCTCTCCAATATTACTGTTCCGCTGCTCGGTGTCGTCGATACGGCAGTGATTGGCCATCTCGATAGCCCCATTTACCTCGGTGGCGTGGCGGTAGGTGCAACGGCGACCAGTTTCATCTTTATGTTGCTGTTGTTCCTGCGCATGAGCACCACGGGTTTGACTGCGCAGGCGTTTGGCGCGAACGATAAAACCGCTTTAGCGCGGGCGTTGACGCAACCTTTGCTGATCGCCCTGGTGGCGGGCGTGCTGTTTTTATTACTGCGCGCGCCCTTCAGTTTGATCGCAGCCTCATTAATGGGCGGCAGCCCGGAAGTGCAACACCAGGCACAAATTTTTATCAACATTCGCTGGCTTAGCGCACTGGCGACCTTAGCCAATCTGGTGATTTTGGGCTGGTTGCTTGGCGTGCAATATGCGCGAGCGCCGATGGTGCTGCTCATTGTCGGTAACCTGGTGAATATCCTGCTCGATCTCCTGTTTGTGCTGAAGCTTCACTGGGGCGTTGCAGGTGCGGCGGCGGCAACGGCGGTGGCAGAGTACGTCACGCTGGGTGTGGGGTTATGGATGGTGGTACGTGTGCTTAAGTTGCGCGGCATTTCTTTCAATCAGCTAAAACAGAGTTGGCGTGGTGATGCGGCACGCCTGTTCCGGCTCAACCGCGACATCATGCTGCGTTCGCTAATGGTGCAAATCTGTTTCGCGTCACTCACCTTGCTAGGCGCGCGTTTAGGGCCAGATGTTGTTGCGGTGAATGCCGTACTGCTGATGTTCCTGACGTTTACGGCCTATGCGCTGGATGGTTTTGCCTATGCCGTGGAGGCCTGCTCCGGTGAAGCGGTGGGGGCGCGAGATCGCAGTCGCTTATTACTGATTTGGCATGCTGCCTGCCGTCAGGCTGGTATCGTTGCCCTGGCGTTCGCAGCCATCTATGCAATAACCGGCCCCGAAATTGTGGCGTTGCTCACTTCGCTTGAGCCACTGCGAGAGATGGCCGATCGCTATCTTGGCTGGCAGGTGATTCTTCCGCTGATCGGTGTCTGGTGCTATCTGCTGGACGGTATGTTTATCGGTGCCACGCGCGGGCGCGAAATGCGCAACAGCATGGTGATGGCGGCAGTGGGTTATGGGCTTGCCTTGCTGACACTCCCGTGGCTCGGTAATCACGGCTTATGGCTGGCGGTGACGGTGTTTCTTGCCTTGCGTGGCTTGACGCTCTGGTGGATGTGGCGACGTCACTGGCGACACGATAGCTGGTTCACTGTTTGAATAAGCGAAGCGTAAACTACAGATTATTCTGTATTTTTTGCGTAATCCTATCTGGCTACTATAATTATCTCATACGGCGCAATTGAGTAGCGCGTTGTGTGGGTGATTACCTGATTTATCAGGAGATCATCGCATCTCACTCAGGATGATGTGGAGGATTATGATGAACAAAGACGAAGCGAGCGGTAACTGGAAGCAGTTTAAAGGGAAAATGAAAGAGAAGTGGGGCAAGCTGACGGATGACGATATGACGGTCATCGAAGGTAAGCGCGAGCAGCTTGTCGGTAAAATTCAGGAACGCTACGGCTACGCGAAAGACCAGGCCGAAAGCGAAGTGAAAGACTGGGAAAGTCACAATAAAGATTACCGCTGGTAACCGGAATTAAGGAAGATGCTCCTACCCCGCCGATCACCCGTCGGCAAGGCACAAGGAAGTGCCACTCACCCTTTTCTCACTCTCTTTTTCGTATCAATCTCATGATCGTGATCGCAGCTATCGTGATGATTGCACGCTGCGACTTCTGCGCAGTTTTCACACAAACCATGGGCTTCAATAACCGTGTGGCGCAATGAGAAACCGGCTTGATCGGCCAATCCCGAAATAATCTTTTCTACGCCCTGTGCGTGTTTTTCACTGACTGCCGCACAACCATCACACACCAGCATCACCGAAGTATGCGCAGGCTCGTCGAAATGGTGGCAAACCACATAACTGTTATTTGATTCGACACGATGAATAAAACCCTGCTCCAGCAGAAAATCCAACGCGCGGTAAATGGTCGGAGGTTTAGCCTGCGGCTCGCTGATGCGAAGTTGATCCAGCAGATCGTAAGCACTGATCGAACCATTCTGCTCAGCCATTAAACGCAACACTTCAGCGCGTTGAGTGGTCAGGCGCACGCCGCGGTCAAGGCAAAGGGATTCTGCCTGAGTAAGCAGTTGTGCGGGCGTGAGGTTTGACATAAGTGTTCTCCAGGTTGCAGGCGATGTTATTTTATCACACAAACTTTTACCCTGCTGTGATTGCTTTTTACCCGGTTAAAGACCAGGAAAAATCTCGTTAATCAATAAATTAACTTAACCTTCCTGTTGTGCTGATAAAACTGCTCATTTCAGACCCTCTATGAGATCAGTCATATAGCGTAATTATCACGCTATTTTTGCTTTGCAACTCACCGGGTTAGCGTCTAAGGTTCAAAAGGCCTTAAGTAATATCTGGCATCAATTTAGGATTTGTTCATTTTTCTGCATAACTAAACAACAGAATGGTGTGGTTGTATCCAATTCTGTGAACAGCAGTGCTATTTCCTTTTAATTCACAGCAATGATGTGTTAGCCAGGGTTCAGAATAGCGGCTAACTAAACTGTTTCGTTTCTGAGTTATTCAGCGACATTTCAAAGGTGATGGCAGGCTCATGGTGAAGACATTATTCAGGCACAAAAAAGTAGCTTATCTTGTTGGTTTGAATGCAGTATTTCTTTCTTCTTCAGCTCTGGCAGCAGGTACATGGTATGACGCGCGTAACGATGCCATGGGTGGCACCGGCGTCGCTTCGTCAACCTGGAGTTCAGCGGTGCTGGCTAACCCGGCATTGATGACCAAAGCCAAACCTGAAGATAACGTCAGCGTCATATTCCCTTCAGCCGGTGTGCAGGTTACCGACAAAGACAAATTAATTAACAAAGTTGATGACATCACGGACAGTGTTGATCGCTACAAAAACGTGATCGACAATCTGACGTTTGCCGACTATTTAAGAGGTTATCCGGAATTAAAGGCTGCGGCTGGTGATATGGCTAATCAGCTGGATGACTTAAAGGGTGATAAAGCACACGGTACTGCGGGTGTCGCTTTTGCTGTTACTGTACCGAATGAAACACTGCCTTTTGCCTTTATTACCAAAGCCTACGGCACGGCCAGTGTGCAGGCTAACGTTGTGGACAGCGATATTACCTATCTGCGCGGTGTGGCTAACGGCACGGTGATCCCCGTGCCAGGCGATCAGGATAAACTGAGTTCGAGCGGTCATGGTCTGGCAGCACTAGTCACGGACTATGGTGTGGCACTGGCACATGAATTTGATGTCGCTGGCCATCCGGTTTCTGTGGGCGTGACACCAAAGCTGCAAAAAACCTGGCTGTATAACTACACCGCCAGTATTTATAACTTTGATAAAAGTAATATCAACAACAGCCAATACCGCAGTTCCGATACCGGCTTCAACATTGATGCAGGCATCGCGACCGACTTTGGTGAGCATTGGACGTTGGGTGTGACAGGGCAGAACCTGATCTCACGCGACATCGACACCAAAACAGTGGAAGGCTACCGCGATACCTATCAAATCCGTCCGCTGGTCACGTCAGGTCTGGCCTGGAACTACGGCGCGTTCACCCTGGCAGGCGATGTTGATTTGACGCAAACCAAGCGTTTCAAATCGGAAGAAAGCAGCCAATATGCGGGAGTGGGGGCCGAGTATCGCGTGCTGGATTGGTTAGCACTGCGCGCGGGTTATCGTGCGGATATGAAATCAAATGATGCCAATGTGTTTACCGCAGGTCTGGGCGTTTCACCGTTTAACAACACGGTGCATCTGGATCTTGCTGGTTCAGTGGGTGACGATAATACCTGGGGCGGCATGCTGCAGCTCGGATTTAACTTCTGATTGCGTCATTTCACATCACGCTAACATTCACCCTGAAATGGCGTGAACATGCTCACAAAAACAGGTCGCCATTGGCGGCCTGTTTCATTCCTGGGCGCAGAATTTGTGATCGTTATCAATCAGCGAAGCTGTGCCAGATTCAACTGGGAAAGTAGCCAATCTTTAAAGCTATCTAACGCAAAGTGGCGATGCTGATGCCGTGGGAACACCAGGTAATGGCCGATATAGTGAATCTCCTGGGTGGTCTCAATCAGCGGACAAACTAAGCGCCCACTGGCAAGCTCTCGTTCTGCTAATAATTTGGATTCCAGCACCACTCCCAGACCATCAACGGCAGCGGCAATCGCCATAAAACTGCGGTCAAAGCGCAAACCATAATGGCGCGGAGGCGTCAGGTGATTGGCTTCAAACCAGCCCTTCCATTGGTAGAGTTGCACATCGCACTGAATCAACGATTGGTGATAGAGGTCCTCCGGGCAGCGGATGCGTGCGGCAATCTCTGGTGAGCAAAGCGGTGTTAATTCCTCCACGGCCAGCGGAATTTTCTCGTAAGGCGAAGGACGCGGCTCGCCATAAACAATATCTAAATCATAGTCATCCTGCTCAAAGCGCGCATATTCGGTGCTGGCTGAAAGACGCAGATCAATATGTGGGTGTGCGGCAATAAAGCTTCCCAGGCGGGGTAATAGCCACTGATGGGCAAAGCTTGGCGCGGTGTGCAGACGCAGTGGCCGCGATTCATCAGCAGTGACGAGCGAAAGCCCACGCTGCATCTCATCAAATCCCCGCTGGATATGTTCCAGCAAGATTGCCCCTTCTTTGGTTAGCATGATTTCGCGCGTACTGCGCTGAAACAGGCGCGTGTCGAGCGTCTCCTCCAGCTTACGAATCGCATGACTAATGGCGCTAGGCGACAAATCTAACTCTTGCGCTGCGGCGGTAAATGCCCCTGTGCGGCCTGCGGCTTCAAACGCGCGCAACAGCGAAAGTGGGGCTTTTTTTAATAATGTCATTTGTGAATCCCATTCAACAGTTGATGCATTTTTTGCTTTTGTCGGCAGGCGCCAGGGCTGAGTAATCTGCTGCTAAACGGCAAGCAGGTGAAAATGGCACGTGAATCCGCTGCAGCTTTCACCATGACAGATCGCTCTTCTGCTTGCCAACTCTGCTGATTTTCTCTTCTTTCAGGAACAGATATGACGACTCTTGCAGAACCGGAATTGAGCCTTACACAGCGGCTGTCACAGCACGCTTATCGTATTCGTCGCTACGCATTGCAAATGGGCGAAGTACAGGGGCAAGGCTATATCGGCCAGGCTCTGGGACTGGCTGATATGCTGGCCGTGGCATGGTGCCATGCGATGAATTACCGCGCGGAAGAACCCGAATGGGAAGGCCGCGACCGTTTTCTGCTTTCCCACGGCCACTATGCGATTGCTCTTTATGCGGCGTTGATTGAAGCGGGCGTGATTCCTGTGGAGGAGCTGGAAACGTATGGATCTGATGATAGTCGCTTACCAATGTCTGGCATGGCGACCTACACGCCAGGCATGGAAATTTCAGGCGGATCGCTCGGACAGGGGCTGACGATTGGTGTCGGTATGGCATTGGCATTGCGTCATAAAGGAAATCCGGCTTTTGTTTACAACTCAATGTCAGATGGCGAACTGGATGAAGGGGCAACCTGGGAAGCTGCGATGGGAGCGGCACATCATCAACTGAGTAATTTGATCGTCATGGTGGATATCAACCAGCAGCAGGCAGATGGCCCCTCTGGCAAGGTCATGGGATTTGAACCGCTGGCAGATAAGTGGCAGGCATTTGGCTGGCATGTACAGCGTGTGGATGGCAATGACATTGCTGCTGTGAAGCAGGCATTTGATCGGGCACGCGCGCTAGACGAACCCAAGCCGCGCGTCATTCTGCTGGACACGCTAATGGGTAAAGGCGTGCCATTCCTGGAAGCGCGTGAAAAGAATCATTTTATTCGTGTGGATGCTGACGAGTGGCAACAGGCCATCACCATCCTCGATCAGGCTCAGGAGGCCACGCAATGAGCAGCATCACCACAGAGAAAAAGCCACGCCTGACAACGTCGGCGATGATTGCCTCAATTGCCGCAGAAGGTCAAGCCACGGTTGCTGCGCCCTTTGGTCATGCGCTGGTCAAAGCCGCTGCGACCCGGCCGTCGATCGTTGGGTTGACTGCCGACCTGTCAAAATACACCGATTTGCATATCTTCGCCCAGGCCTATCCAGAACGTCATTTTCAGATGGGCATGGCAGAGCAGCTATTGATGGGCGCAGCCGGTGGCATGGCGAAGGAGGGCATGACGCCATTTGCGACCACCTATGCGGTGTTTGCCACGCGTCGTGCCTACGACTTTATCCATCAGGTGATCGCGGAAGAGCAGCTGAATGTGAAAATCTGCGCTGCGCTGCCGGGGTTAACCACCGGCTACGGCCCAAGCCATCAGGCCACTGAAGATATCGCGCTGATGCGGGGTATTCCGGGCATGACCATTGTTGATCCTTGTGATGCGCTGGACACGGAGCAAGCCGTTGCCGCTATCGCTGACCATCAGGGGCCGGTTTATATGCGTCTGTTGCGCGGTAAGGTGCCGCTGGTGCTGAACGAATACGATTATCAATTCGAACTGGGCAAAGCCAAATTGCTGCGCGATGGCCGTGATGTGCTGCTGATTTCCAGTGGGATTATGACAATGCGAGCACTGGAGACAGCAAAAGCGTTGGCAGCCGATAACGTCGATGTTGCGGTATTGCACGTACCGACCATCAAGCCTCTGGACACTGAAACCATTATCACCCAGTGCCGCCGTGCCGGGCGTTTAGTGGTGGTGGTTGAGAACCATAGCCTGGTCGGCGGTTTGGGTGAGGCGGTGGCGACCACGTTAATGCATGCGCAGGTCATGCCCGTGTTTCGTCAAATCGGCTTGCCCGATCAGTTCCTGGATGCGGGCGCGTTGCCCACTTTGCACGACCGCTACGGCATTTCCACAGAAGCGATGGTCAGCGCGATTCGCGTCTGGCTGGCATAACGGCGCGAAAGGAGAACAGCATGAAGGTGATATTTGTCGGCACCGGGGCAATTGGTGTTCCTATGGCTTGCCAGATTCAGCGTGCAGGGCATGCGGTAATCGGAGTGGATGTGTTTGAAGCGTCGCGCCAGCGTGCTCAGGCGCAGGGGATTGAAGCGGTTAGCCGCATTGCAGAAGCACCTGAAGCGGATGTAGTAGTGGTGATGGTCGCCACGCCACAGCAGCTGCAGGCGCTGGTGGCGGAAGCGCTGCCGCAGGTGACTGGTCAGCACTGGGTCATCATGTCCACTGTCGGGCCGCAGGCGGTACGTGAGGCGGCTTCTTCACTGATTGCTGCCGGTGCGCAGGTCGTGGATGCACCGGTCACGGGCGGAACCGCCCGCGCCAGCACCGGTGAGTTAGTGATTTTTGCTTCCGGCGCATCTGCCGCCATTGCCTTTGTTGAGCCAGTACTCAAAACCATGGGATCGGTGTCGATAGTGGGTGACGAGGTTGGCGAGGGGCAGGGGATCAAGGTGATCAATCAGCACCTTTGCTCGGTGCATATTGTGGCAGCCGCGGAGGCGCTAAGTCTGGCAAAGTCGCTGGGGTTAGCACCCGCTCAGGTATTGAAACTTGTCGAGCGCGGCGCGGCGGGATCGTGGATGTTGTCAGATCGTGGTCCGCGCATGCTGGAGGGGACAGATGTCCCGGTCTCCAGCGCCATCAACATCTTTGTCAAAGATAGCGGGTTAGTGGCAGAGGCGGCGACCGCCTGCCACGCTGAGGTTCCGCTGTTACAGGTCGCTCATGCTCGTTATCTGGCGGCAGCAGAAGCCGGATTGGGGCAACGTGATGACAGCAGAGTGATCGAGACCTGGAGCAAACCTGCAAATTAACCGCTCCATCACTGCTGCCCGAAAAATACGATAATACCGGGGTAACACATGAACACGACTTCTGTACCTGCAAACACCCGCGACAATGCGGCGAAAGTCTCTTTCGCCTCAATGATTGGCTCAGCGGTGGAGAGCTATGATTTCTTTATCTACGGCACCGCCGCTGCAGCCTGGTTTGGTAAGATCTTTTTCCACACGCAAGAGCCTATCGTCGGCATTCTGGCGGCATTCGCCACTTTAGCGGTCGGCTTCCTGATGCGCCCGTTTGGCGGCTACCTCGCCGGCCATTTCGGCGATCGCTATGGCCGAAAAACCGTGCTGTTCTGGTCATTACTGGCCATGGGCGGTGCCACCGTATTGATCGGTGCGTTGCCAACCTATGAGCAGGCTGGCGTGCTGGCACCGATCTTGTTGATCTTATTACGCATGATCCAGGGGATCGGATTCGGCGCAGAGTGGGGCGGCGCGGTGTTAATGGCATTTGAGCATGCGCCCGTGAAAAAGCGCGGTTTCTATGGTGCAGTACCGCAACTCGGGATACCACTCGGCCTGCTGCTGGCGAATGGCTCTTTCCTGCTCTCTGCGGCACTGTTTGAAGGTGATTGGGTGTGGCGCATGCCGTTCCTGATCTCGTTTGTGATGGTGGCCATTGGCATCTTTATCCGAATGCAGGTCGCGGAATCGCCGGAATTCGAGAAAGCCAAAGCAGATAAGCAGATTGTGCAACAGCCCGCGCTGGAAGTGATTCGTCGTGACTGGCGCACCATCGTCAAAATTATGGGGCTACGCCTGGCAGAGACGGGTGGCTACTACATCACGACCAGTTTTATGTTGTCCTATGTGGTGCTGGCGGAAATCACAGATACGCGCCATGTGTTATGGGGCACGTTGATTGGTTCAGCGCTGGGGCTCGGCAGCCATCTGCTGTATGGCGCGCTAAGTGATAAGGTGGGACGTCGCCCAATATTCCTGATTGGCGCCATCTTCACCATTCTGTTTGGCATCCCCATGTTTATGCTGATCAATACCGGTGCAGTGATGATGGTGATTGTCGCTGTCGCCCTGTCCTTGCTCTTCAGCCATGACCCGATATTTGCCGTAGAGTCGAGTTGGTTCTCCGAACAGTTTCCGGCTAACGTCCGCTCCTCGGGTATTTCATTGGGCTACAACGGCGCTTCCGTGGTGGCGGGGCTGTTGCCGTTCATCGCAACAGGCGTGTACGGCATGGTCGGCTGGATCGGACCGGCGGTGATGTTCTCGTTACTGGGTGTCATTTCAACCTGGGTCGCCTTCAACACACGGGAAACCGCGCCGGTGAAAGTGGGCGAGCCCTCTCTGCCAGCCTCATCAACCTCAACAGCCCCGACGGTGTGAGTGAAATAACGGGCGGCTGTGTCGCCCGTTATTGCTGTGGTATCATTGCGCAGTTTCTCGTCACTCACTAACTCCGGATTTACTGCGTTTCATGACCGATACTTTCTCTTCGCAACGTTTTTCTATCGCTCCGATGCTGGACTGGACCGATCGCCACTGCCGTTATTTTCACCGTAAGTTGAGCGGCGATACGCTGCTGTATACCGAAATGGTGACCACGGGCGCCATTATTCACGGCAAAGGCGATTATCTGGCGTACAGCGAAGAGGAGCATCCGCTGGCGCTGCAGTTGGGCGGCAGCGATCCGGCAGCCCTGGCGCAATGTGCGAAGCTGGCGGAAGCGCGCGGTTACGACGAGATTAACCTTAACGTCGGTTGCCCATCCGATCGCGTGCAGAATGGGCGCTTTGGTGCCTGTCTGATGGCTGACGCCGCGCTGGTCGCAGATTGCATTAAAGCGATGCGCGATGTGGTCAGTATTCCGGTGACGGTGAAAACCCGTATCGGAATTGATGAGCAGGACAGCTACGCATTTCTGTGTGATTTCATTGGTACGGTGGCCAATAAGGGCAACTGCGATACCTTTATTATCCATGCGCGTAAGGCATGGCTTTCTGGTTTAAGCCCGAAAGAGAACCGTGAGATTCCGCCGCTGGATTATCCGCGTGTCTATCAGCTGAAGCGTGATTTTCCGGCGCTGACCATGGCGATTAACGGCGGCATCAAGACGCTGGAAGAGGCGAAAACGCATTTGCAACATATGGATGGTGTGATGATGGGCCGTGAAGCGTATCAGAACCCCGGCATCCTGGCGCAAGTGGATAGTGAACTGTTCGGCCGCGATACGCCGTCTGTCGATCCGGTCGCGGTGGTGCGTGCGATGTACCCTTACATCGAAGCGGAGCTGAGCAAAGGCACCTATCTGGGGCACGTTACACGCCATATGCTGGGCCTGTTCCAGGGCATTCCTGGTGCGCGCCAGTGGCGTCGTCATTTAAGTGAGAATGCCCATAAGCCGGGTGCCGATGTACGGGTGCTGGAAGCGGCACTGGCGCTGGTCGCGGATAAGATTCCACAGGAAGCCTGATTGTAGGTGAGTCGCGGTGGGCCGGTGTGCCCGGCCATAAAAGGGCAGTCCGAACGCCAGGGAAAGCACACCTCTGTGCCGATCTGCCGCGCGAACATTCGCCCCATTTTTGGGAAACGGCCCGATGCTGCGCATGGCTGAAAACGCTCTCAGCCTATTTGTCTCTGGCGCGGAAGCTTTGCTTTTCTGACGGGCCATTTCTGTCCCTTCAGAGAAGCATCGCTGCCGTTAATACGGTTTAAAATGCACCAATAATTAGTGAATTTCATCACTGCTGAAATACCTCTTCTGAATATAACATCTTATTTTTCAATGTATTAACCGTATGCTTATATTGGCACGTATCTTGTAATGCACTCTGTGTTACTTACACAGGAGAGCCTTCGTGGAAATTTTATTTGTTATCGGCTTTTTTCTGATGCTGTTGCTGACTGGCGTTTCACTGCTGGGCGTTATCGCTGCATTGGTTGTTGCCACCGTTGTGATGTTCCTCGGCGGGTTATTCGCGATTGTTATCAAGTTGTTGCCGTGGCTGGTGTTGGCGGTGGTAGCCGTGTGGCTTTATCGCGCCTTTACGACACCGAGCGGTGAAGTGAAATTAAACAGACTGAAAAGAAAAATCAGTAAGTTAGAGCGGCGTGGTTGGCGCTAAATGCGGGAGCGATCACAGAGTCGATAATTGCTTAGTACGAATCTGCAATTAAACATATTTTTTACTTATGTTTTCTGTCAGGATGCGTAAAGTAATTCAAAACGAATTCATCGCCGCTGACCCTACACCAGCGCGAACTATAAAAAGAAAGAAAAAAGGGCTTCCTTCGGGAAGCCCTTAACTTTTTAGGGAATCAGCAAGCTGGAACCTTGCGTGGCGCGGCTCTCAAGAACCTGATGCGCGCGCACCGCATCGCTCAAGGCAAATTTCTGCTCTTCTGGTACCTTCAGCTGAATCGCACGACTGGCAATTAACGAGAACAACTCGTTGCTGGCATTATCCAGTTCCTGACGATTGGTAATGTAACCAAACAGCGAAGGGCGTGTGACAAACAGCGAACCTTTCTTGTTCAGAATCCCAAGATCAACGCCGGTGACGGGGCCCGAGGCATTACCAAAACTCACCATTAAGCCATGACGACGCAGGCTATCGAGAGAAGGCTCCCAGGTGTCTTTCCCCACCGAGTCATACACCACCGCGACCTTTTCACCGTCAGTCAATTCACTGACTCGCTGAGCGATATTCTCCTCGCGATAGTTAATGGTCGCCCAGGCACCGGCATTTTTTGCAATCTGCGCTTTTTCGGCGGAACCCACGGTACCAATCAGATGCGCGCCCAGCGCTTTAGCCCACTGACAGGCAATCAGTCCCACGCCGCCCGCTGCGGCATGGAACAGGAAGATTTCATCGGCTTTCACTTTGTAGGTCTGACGCAGCAAATACTGCACGGTTAAGCCTTTCAAAAACGAGGCAGCACCTTGTTCAAAGCTAATGCTCTCCGGCAGGATCACCAGACGATCTTCCGCCACGTTATGCACTTCGCTATAGGCACCCAGCGCAGCCTGACAATAGACCACGCGATCGCCGGGCTTAAAGCGCGTCACGCCTGAGCCAACGCGTTTCACCACGCCAGCGGCTTCAGTGCCCAGCCCGGACGGGAAAGCTGTCACCGGATAGAGCCCGCTGCGCACATAGGTGTCGATATAGTTGATGCCAATTGCCTTGTTTTCGACCTGAACCTCATGTTCGGCGGGATCGGCCAGCTCAAAATCGACCCATTGCAGTACCTCCGGGCCACCGTGTTGGTTGAACTGAATACGCTTTGCCATTCTGACTCCTGTGATTGTTCATCCTGGGACGGTATACTTGCGCGTCCCTTTCACGATCGGTAATGCATTCACTATGGCAGGAAATAAACCCACCAACAAATCCAACGAACCCCGCGATCGTCAGCTGGAAGGCGTGAAAATGCCGCCGCACTCTATTGAAGCGGAGCAGTCGGTGCTCGGTGGGTTGATGCTGGATAACGAACGCTGGGATAACGTCTCCGAGCGCGTGGTGGCGGATGATTTCTTCAACCGTTCGCACCGCATGATCTTCTCTGAGATGCAGCGTCTGCTGGAAATGGGCCAGCCGATTGACCTTATTACGCTCTCTGAATCGCTGGAAACACTGGGCGAGCTGGAGATGGCCGGTGGCTTTGCTTATCTTGCAGAGCTGGCGAAAAACACGCCAAGTGCAGCGAATATCGGCGCTTATGCGGATATCGTGCGTGAACGTGCCGTTGTGCGCCAAATGATCTCGGTCGCGAACCAAATTGCTGATGCCGGTTACGATCCGCAGGGGCGTAGCAGCGAAGAATTACTTGATTTCGCAGAATCCAACGTCTTTAAGATTGCTGAACAGCGCGCCAATAAAGCAGAAGGCCCGCAGAACATTGAGCAAATTCTGGAAGCCACGGTATCGCGTATTGAAGCGCTGGTGTCGACCCCGCACGATGGTGTCACCGGAGTGGATACCGGCTATCAGGATCTCAACAAAAAGACTGCCGGTTTGCAGGGTTCAGATTTGATCATCGTGGCGGCGCGTCCGTCGATGGGTAAAACCACTTTCGCCATGAACCTGTGCGAAAACGCCGCGATG
>NZ_DAMDQC010000039.1:0-31744 GCF_032082325.1 Pantoea sp. CTOTU50773
CAACAACCTGCTGAGTTGGATGGAACAGGCAGCACAGGAAGGTGCCGACCTGGTGGTGTTTCCGGAGCAGGTTTTACAAGGCTATCTGCCGGATACGCTCAACTGGAACGGCGAAGCGGTGGCGTGGCAAATGGCGCAAGCCGAAGTGGTGACCGAAGGTGAGAGCGTGCAGGCCATGAAAAAGCTCGCCACGCAACTGGACTTGCATGTGGTTTTCGGCATGACCGAGCGCCATCCTGAACGTGCCGAAGTACTGTTTAACAGTGCGGTGCTATTGGGGCCAGACGGTTTGCTCGGCGTGTATCGCAAAGTGCATCAGCCGGGCGATGAGAAGCACGTCTACTATCCTGGCAGCGATTTTCCGGTGTTCAGCACGCCAATTGGCCGCATTGGTATGTTGATTTGCTACGACAAAGTGTTCCCGGAAAGCACTCGCGAGCTGGCGCTGAAAGGCGCGGACATCATGATCATGCCCACCGCATGGGGCTATGCCGGAGACGGCAGTGCAGGCGATGCCGATCCCATGGTGGATAGCTACACGCTGTTTGGCCGTGTGCGCGCACTGGAAAATCAATGCTGGATGATCGAATCCAATCTGTGCGGCCAGCACGGCAATCTTCACTATCACGGCCACAGCCGCATTATCGATCCGCTGGGAAATATCGTGGCTGACAGTGGCACCACGGAAGGCATGGCGATTGCCCGCGTCGAGGTGCAGTCCGCCATCCTGCGCGCCCGCAGCAGCGACTATCTCGGCTATCACTTCCTGAAAGATTACGTTGCGGTACAGGCCCCGCCTTCGCCGTTGACGGTTCACAATCGCCACGCGCGACCTTTGGGGGAAAACCATGAGTAAAGTTCTGGAAGCCGCTGGCATCCACAAAAGCTATCCCACGCCGGAGGGTGAGGTGACGGTGCTGCGCAACCTCAACTTCCATGCCAATCGCAATGAATTCGTCTCATTTGTCGGGCCCAGCGGCTGCGGCAAATCGACGCTGTTCAACATCATCACCGGGCTGCTAATGCCCGACAGCGGCAGCATTTTGCTGAAGAATCGCGAAACCACCGGCACGCCGTCACCGGAACTCGGTTATGTGCTGCAAAAAGACCTGCTGTTCCCGTGGCGTACGGTGATCGACAACGTGATCCTCGGTCTGGAAGTGCGCGGCATGCCCAAAGCACAGGCGCGAGCCAAAGCGCGTGAACTGTTCGAACTCTACAAAATGACCGGTTACGAGCAGAAGTATCCGTCGCAGCTTTCCGGCGGCATGAAACAGCGTGTGGCATTGATGCGCACCATGGTCACCAACCCGGAAATCATCCTGATGGATGAGGCTTATAAGGCGCTGGACTACCCGCTCAAAATCTCGCTGGAAAGTGAATTGCTGAGTGTGGTGAAAGAGCAGCACAAGACGGTGATCTTCATTACGCATGATATCGAAGAGGCGGTCACGCTGTCGGATCGTGTTTACGTGATGAAAGCGCGCCCCGGTGAAATTGTGCAGGAGATTGAGGTCGATCTCGGCACGGATAGCCTGTCGATACCCGAACGCCGCCTGTCGCCGCGTTTCAATGAGTATTACGAGCATATCTGGCGCAGCATCGGCATTCAGCCTGAGCCGGTTAACTAACGAGAGGACGACATGACAATGAACTCAGTGTCTACACGCCCTACGGTTGCGGCGACGGCAAATCGCAGTTCGCGAGAAACCTTTTTCCGCTCAGCTAACGCACGTCGCTACACGCTGCTGTTCTTACAGGTGGCGATTGTGGTGCTGCTGTTGGGAGGGTGGGAGCTCGGTGTGCGCAGTGGCAACATCAACGCCTTCCTGTTCTCCAGCCCCTCGCAGGTATGGGAGGTGCTGGTCCAGCGCTTTCAGTCCGGTGAAATGGTGACCGATGTGCGCGTCACCGCCGTTGAAACCCTGGTGGGGTTTGCCGTGGGCGCGATTGGCGGCTCTGTCCTGGGGTTGCTGCTGTGGTACTCGCGCTTTATCTCTGACCTTGCCGCGCCGTTTATCGCCGCGATTGGCTCAATCCCGGTGCTGGCGATTGCGCCGATGACCATCATCTGGTTCGGCACGGAGATGCTTTCCAAAGTGGTGATTGTGGCGTTTTCCTGCGTGGTGGTGTCACTGACCACCTCATATAAAGGCGCGATGCGCACCGATCCCGATCTCATCAACCTCCTGCGATCCTTCAATGCCGGACGCGGCACCATTTTCTTCAAGCTGGTGGTGCCATCCGCGATGTTGTGGGTGCTGTCGGGCTTAAGGCTTAACGTTGGCTTCGCGCTGGTCGGTGCCATCGTCGGTGAATACATCTCTTCGGATAGCGGCGTGGGTCACATGATCCTGCTGGGGAGTTCCAATTTCGGTATGAACATTGTGCTGGCTGGCATCGTGCTGGTCATGCTGATGATGCTGTTTTTCAACGCGCTGGTGGCATTTATTGAACGCCTCATTCTCTCCTGGGACAGGAAATAATCATGAAAAAATTCCGTTTAGCTACGATCTCTGCCGCAGTTTGTCTGGCTTCTCTGGTGAGTGCGCACGCGGCTGACACGCCAGTGCGCATCAACCAGGCGTTTCAATCTCTGCTCTATCTGCCGTTGTATGTGGCACAGGAGCAGGGCTTTTTTAAACAGCAGGGCGTTGATGTGAAAATCAGCACCGGTGGCGGCGGGGCGCAATCCTGGGCGGCGGTGATTGGCGGCTCGGCAGATTTCTCGATTCAGGATCCGGTGTTTGTGCCGAAAACCCGTGAAAACGGCGGCAAAGGGGTGGTGGTGGCCGGGGTACAGAACGCGCCAACCATCTTCATCTTCGGCAAAGAAGCGGCTTCTTTGCAGGACAATTTGTCACTGCTCGCGGGCAAACGTGTGGTGACCAGCCCGCAACCTGATACCACCTGGGCGTTTATGAGTTATCTGATCAAACAGAACAACCTCAAAGACGTGAAGCTGGTGCATGTGGCGATTGGCAATGAGATCCCGGCGGTGGCGGCAGGTCGTGCAGATTACGCGTTAGCGGCGGAGCCACAGGTCACCATGGCCGAAAAGCAGAACGGCTTGCATGTGGCTTACTCGTTCTCAGCCGCGCAATCCTGGTATCCGTTTGCCTTCTCTAGCCTGACGACCACACAACAATATATTGATAAGAATCCACAGGCCGCGCAGGCCGTCGTGACCGCCTTTGAACAGGCCTCACGCTTTATCTACAAGCATCCGGCTGAGTCGGTGACCATTGCACGTAAATACTTCCCGGCGTTGCCCGAGGAGGTGGTGAAAACCGCAGTGCAGCGTGAAATCGATGCTAAAGGCTATCCGGAGAACGTGCTGGTGTCGCAGAAGGCCTGGGATAACAACATGAACATCGCGCTGTATGCCAAAAACATCAAAGCCTATCCCTCTGAAGCCACGTCATATCAGAACAACGTGAACACGACGCTGGCGACTAAGGCCAAAGAAGCGGTCGATGCGATGGGCGATAAGTAAGTCCTCACCTACCTTCGAAAAGTGATGGGCGCACCGCTGTGCGCCCGCAATAAAAGAGGATTGATTATGGATGCACTGACACTTCGACTGGCATTGATACAGCGCCATTGCGCGGCTGATGCGGTTGAGCTGGAACACCTGCTTACCGATTGTGAAGCGCGTGCGGCGGGCGTTAGCGCCTTTGCTGCGCAACATTTCGCGCCAACGCTGCTGCCGGCAAACGCGTGGGTTTCATCGCTGCATCCGCCGCTGGAGTTGCCTCATGAGTGAGTTAATCGATGCCTCAATGCTGACGCTGGCACAGCAGTTGCGCACACGGCAGACCAGCGTGCCAGAGCTGGTCGAAGCCTGTCTGGCGCGTGAAGAAACCACGCGCGATCTCAATGCGTTCAATGAAGTCTATGTGTATCAGGTACGCCAGGCAGCCAAAGCCAGCCAGCGCTTGCTGGAACAGGGTTATGATTTGGGCCCGCTGCATGGCATGCCGATTGCCATCAAAGCCAATATCGATTTGGCCGGTGAGGAGATGCACGCGGGCAGTCAGATACTCAGTGGCAATATCGCCCAGCGTGATGCGGTGGTGGTGCAACGTCTGAAGCAGGCGGGCGCGTTAATCATCGGCAGCACCAACATGCATGAATTCGCATGGGGCGGCACCACCAACAATCCGCACTACGGTGCCAGCAGCAATCCCTGGGATGATGCCCGCATTCCTGCCGGTTCCAGCGGGGGTTCGGGGGTCGCCGCCTCGGTACGCAGTGCGCTGGCAACGTTGGGCACCGATACCGGGGGATCGATTCGTTTACCGGCGTCGATGAACGGGATCACCGGCTTGCGCCCGGGCGTGGGCCGACTCTCCACGGAGGGCATTTTTCCTCTCGCCACCAGTCTTGATACCGTTGGGCCGCTGGCTCGTTATGCCGAAGAGTGTGAAGTGCTGTTTAATGTGCTCGACGGCAAAACACAGCCGCTGACAGCATTACCGGAACTGGCCGGATTGCGTATTGGCTTGCTAGCTGATGTGCATCAGCAGGTACAGCCTGATGTCGCGACTGCCTATGATCAAATGGTGCAGTGGTTGAGTGCGGCGGGCGCGCGTTGCCAAACGCTGAGTTTGACCGGGCTTGAGCAGGCGGTGAATGCGCTGGTGCTGATCAACCTTGCGGAACCGGCTTCATTGCACGCCGCCTGGCTTGCTGACCGTCCGCAAGAATACGGTGCGGATGTGCGTAAGCTGCTGCAAGCGGGACTCGCCATTACCGCAGTGGAGTATCTGCAGGCACAACGTTTCCGCACCGGTTTACGCCAGCAGTTGTTGCAGCATTTGAATCAGGTGGATGTGATTCTGGTGCCGACGCTGCCATTTACCGCACCGCATAAAGGACTGGAAGCGATTCAAATGGGAGACCGCGAAGAGAGCGTGTTGACCGGCAACATGCGTTACAACGCGCTGGCAAGTCTGTCAGCACTGCCCGCTATCAGTCTGCCTGCCGGGTTTGATCATGCAGGGATGCCCATTGGCATGCAGCTCATTGGACGTGATGGCGCTGAGCGCAAACTGCTCGCTTTCGCGCGTCGATTCCAACAGGAGCACGATTATCATCTGCAAACGCCAACCCGGCTACGTGCGTGAAACCCATTCCGCTGCGCGACCTGTTAATCCTGCTGCTGGTGATCAACGGCTGGGCTTTTAACGTTATCGCCATGAAGTTTGGCCTGATGGAACTGCCGCCGCTGTTCATGCTGACGCTGCGTTTTGTGTTGGTGGCGGCCCTGCTGCTGCCGTTTCATCGCCTGACGTGGCGTCAGTTACCTGGCATGATGCTGCTGGGATTCACCTTTGGCTTTGTGCATTTCGGGTTAATGGTGATTGGCATGCAAACCACCGATGCGGGCACCACCGCCGTATTTATCCAGATGGGCACGCCGATCGCCATGCTGCTGGCAGCATTCTGGCTCAAAGAGCGACTGCGCTATCAGCAAATCGGCGGCGTAGTGGTGGCGTTTTTGGGCGTGATGATTCTTGCGGGCAGTCCGGCGCTGTCGCACTGGCAAAGCATTATGTGGTTATTGATGAGCGCCTGTGGTTGGGCATGCAGCACGGTGCTGATCAAGCGTTTGCCGCCGATTGCACCGCTGGCGATGACGGGCTGGCTGTCACTGTTTGCCATTCCACTGGTGGGGGTGAGTTCGCTACTCACCGAGCAGCACCAGTTCACTTTGCTACTCGCAGCGGGTTGGCGCGGTTGGCTCGGGGTCATCTACAGCGCGCTGGGTTCGTCCATCCTCGCTTATTCATTGTGGTACGGCCTGCTGAAACGCTATCCCGCCAGCAAGATTCTGCCCTGGTCACTGCTCAGCCCGGCGCTGGCATTACTGATGGGCGTGGCAATTCTGCATGAATCGCTGGATCACAGCAAAGTGATCGGCACGCTGCTGATTGTAGGAGGGATATTGCTGGCAGTGGTACGAGGCACAGTCATGAAGAAGAGGGTGGTCGTGTAATTGGGATTTTTCAGCCGGAATGCCCAGAACTCTTTATGTAAGAGGGTTATATCGGCATATCACTCAAACCTGCTATGCGGCATGTAAGGCGCGCACGTCGCCTCAAAACCGCGAGTTAATTCCCCTATCTTCCTGATTATTACTCTCCTATTTAATTAACTCCCTCAATACAACGCTTTATTAATGTCTGGCACTAATATTTATAAATGACTGCTATTAATCTGATTCGAACAGAAAACCCTTCACTATTTTTGTGTAAACAGTCACTGTATCGACCAATTAAAATGAAAGCGTAAAGTAAAGAGAGAATATGAAGGTTATTTGACTATATAACCTTTTGACAAATAAATATACCAGTAATGCATATAAACCCCGTTGCTTTTGAGCGTAGAACATCAATCAAGCATAAACAACTGCAACTCAACATAAGTGTATGTGAGACGTGACATGTATTCTAACGCGATATGGATCATGCTGGAGAAGTCAGTCAATATCATCGGGCTGATATATATCAATTCATTAATGGCTAAATACATTGGCCCGGATAACTTTGGCAAGATAAACATCGCCACCTCGCTGTTTATCTTTGTACAGACGTTGTCATGGTTTGGTGGCCAGAATATTATTTTTAAACGCATGAGTGAGAGAGCCCGTTCAGGTATCTCTTTGGCGATGCATACGCAGAATCAGAGACGTTTTTTCTTTCTCATCTCCTCAAGTGCAGTACTCACGTATCTCTACTTCTTTACGGATCTCACGGTCTTTATCTTTGGCGTTGCCAACTGCATCGCGACGTATTACATCGTGATGGACTTCTTTTCGATCTATAACAACACTCAATTAAAATCAAAGATCAATACGATTACCAATGTCATCGGATTGTCTTTGGCACTGATGGCCAGATTTTACATATCTCACTTTGAACTGCCGATTTACTATTTCACGATACCTATCATCATTATCCCTCTGGTCCCTTACGTCATGCGCCTTGTGTACTTTAGGCAGACCACAGCAGTCAATGAAAGTAGTAAAGGTGCTGTGATGTATAACCGTCATATGTTGTATACCGGCGGGGCCTTAATTCTGTCGAGCATATCAGCGGATATCTACACGCAGATTTCGAGTATTTTTCTGGCTAAAATGATCTCTTACTCAAATCTGGGAATCTATAGCGTTGCATTAACCATAGGAGGCGCCTGGTCATTTATCGTATTGGCATTAATAACGAGTTTCTTCTCAAAGATTTACAATGAAAAGAATCAACCTGCTGTAGATGAATTACTAAGTAAAATCAACAGGATTGTTATCCTACTTTCTCTTGTTGTGCTAGGTGGGTTCTATCTGTTTGGTGATGACTTTATCAATTTGCTTTATGGCAATAAGTATATGGAATCTGCCGAAATTATACCCATTATCATTATTGGCACGATGTTCTCGTCACTGGGAACGATCTGCTACCGGTATATGATTAAAGAGTCCGGATACAACTACCTGGCTAAGAAGATGTTTTTATGTTGTGTATTAACCGTGCCATTTTCCTGGGTCATGATCCGTTCCTTCGGAATTAATGGCGCTGCATACTGTTTTTTGATTGTTGAAATTTTGTCTTGCACGTTACTGAATTACTTTTTCAAGAATAGAACAATCATCAAAATGCACCTCAACATTTTTAAAACGAGATAATTTCAATGAGAATGATAAAACACACAGTTAAGTCAGCTCTGAAAATTAGCGCTAATATTTCACCAGAATTCTGTGCTAAAGCCCACTACTACATAAAATTTAAGAAGAAACTTAATTTAACTAATCCTACCAATTTTAATGAAAAGATTCAGTGGCTCAAGTTCAATGAGCTGAACAATGATATCTACACTTGCTGCGCGGATAAGTATAAAGTCAGAGAATATATTTCATCCAAAGGTTGTGGTGAAATTCTGAATGAGATTTATGGCGTCTACGATAATCCGCAGGACATTGACTATGCTGCATTACCGGAAAGATTTGCCCTCAAGTGCAATCACGGCGCAGGCTACAACATCATTTGTAGTGATAAATCCGCATTAGATGTTGATAAAACCAACCGGCAGTTGAGCAAGTGGTTAAGTGAGGATTTCTCATCACATTTTATTGAGCCACAGTACCGAAAGATTGAGAGAAAGATTCTCTGCGAAAAATTTATCGAGAATGAACGCGGTGGTTTTCCAGACGACTATAAGTTTTACTGCTTTAACGGTAAACCCTACGCCGTCATGGTTTGTGTCGGCCGTGAAAAAGGCACGCCTAAATTCTATTACTTTGACATGAACTGGAATCCGCTACCCTTTGAGGATACGGTGAAGTTGATTAATAAGTATGACCTGCCCGAGATGCCTGAGGGCTTTGTAAAAATGAAGCAGTATGCAATGAAACTGGCGAGCGATTTTAAATTCGTGCGCGCTGATTTCTATCTTCTCAATGGCGAAGTCATTTTTGGTGAACTGACATTTACGCCTTCAGCAGGTCTGGATGTCTCCCTTCAGGAAGCGGATGCCATTTTGGGTGGGCAACTGAGGTTGTGATTGGTGTGCATGGAGCGCCCCAGACAGAGTAGAGTTAACTCTGGCAGTTGATGAATAGCGGTTCGGGGATTGAGGGCGGCATAATGAAGCACTCAATCCCTTTTCATTTATTGATTCAGTTCCTGCAACAGGCGTGTATTCATGTACAGCTTCTCGCGCCCATAACTTTTCTCTTCTAATACGCCGATTCCCACAAGCTGTTTCAAATAAGCGGATGCCGTTTGACGTTTAGCGGTAGCCAGTCGCTGTACTGCATGGTAACAATCCAAAAAACTATTTGGTGAGGCACCATAGGGGTCCCATTGATGCTGTTTGTCCTGCATTAACGCCAATAACCCGTTCTCAATTTCCGTTTGCTGAAGTAGAGGCTGATCGGAATGTAACACCACGGCCTGACCGTGCAGCCAGGGCAAGGAGGCGGCAACGGTACGGTTGTTCTCCAGAGCGGGACGCCAGATGGCCAGCATGTCGATGTCACCCTGATGTAACGCCTGTCAGAGAAGTTTGATGGCACTACTATTTGCCATGGCTGTGTAAGTAAATCCCTACCGTTTAATCAGTAACTGTTGACTCAGAATGGTCTCACCTTGCGTTTCGATCAGCACGCAATAAAACGTATTTTGTTGTTTATTCTGGCTGACTGATGAGGTTGACATTGATGATTCGTTACGCGGGTGAAAAGATAACGGTAGTATTACTGGATGACCACCCGATGATTCGATTATCACTGGAAATGGCAGCCAGCCACTATCCCGATATGCAGATCACCGGCAGCTTTTCCCATAGCCACGAACTCTTATCATGGTTGCAAAAGAACGCTGCTGATGTGCTGGTGCTGGATTATATTTTGGGTGGCGATGAGCTTGATGGTTTGTCGTTAATAAAACAGATCTTATCACGCCATCCAACATTAAAGATTTTACTCTCGTCCTCCATGGAAAGCCTGGCGGTAATACGTGCCGCCTTTATGAGTGGAATCAAAGGCTATATTTCTAAACGTGAAGAGGCGCAGACGTATTTTGAAGCCATCCGTGTGATTGACAGAGGGCTGCGCTTTATTCCAGATAACATTGAAAGTGAATTAAGCAAAATACCGGTGCGAAAGCGCGATGGCGCGGTATTAGATGGGCCGCTGTATCAGGCCAACGGCGAGAAGCTTTCGCGACTGGATACGCTGTTATCGCCGCGTGAAGCGGAAGTGATCCGTTGTTTCCTTGATGGCATGCAGGTAATTGAGATCGCAGAAAAATTAAAACGCAGCCGTAAAACCATCAGCGGGCACAAGCAATCGGGGATGAAAAAACTGGGGCTGACCACCGATTTAGAATTGTTTAAATACCGCGATCATCTTTTCTAACATTCAATTTTTTATTCCATTCAGCAGAGACTGGATGGTTTTACGTCAATCAGGAAGTATACACCTTATCAACACCTTGGCCGCGTCACTTTTAAAGGTGAACCGCCGCAAAACAAAGGTGAGAATCAAGTGCGTATGTCAAAGCAGTGGCAATGTATTACAGGGCAACAGCAATGCCTTAGCCGCAGTCACCGCCAGCCATGACTCGGTACTCACCGATAACGTCCGCACTGACACCACCAGCCGTATCGCACTGGCATTAAACAGCGGTTCCTCGCTTGCAGGTACGATGACCGGTTTAGACAGCTTCAGTATTGATGGCAGCGGTGGCGGGTTCGTTGAGCCGTCGGCACAGTTGAGCACGCTGTGGGCGGAGAGTGATAGTTTCCGCTTTGATAATGGCCTGGCTGGCCGTAGCGGTTCGGCACGCTCGCAACGAGTTGCGCTGCACGGCGTCGTGGGCAAGTCACTGACCTTATCCCAGGGGGCGCAGTTAACGCCGTGGGTAAGGTTATCAGCGATTCAGGAGCTGGAAAGCAACAACCATATGACCCTTTTCGATCAGCGTTTCAGCAATGATCTGGCCTGTACGCGCGCAGAGATGACATTGGGGATGTCTGCTCAGCTTCAACCTAATCTACAGCTTTATACCGAAGCAGCGACCAGCAAAGCACGGCATATGAACAGCCCGTGGAATGCGGCTTTCGGTGTGCGCTGGATCTGGTAATCACAGATATCCGGCGGCATCCTGGCGCCGGATTTTTGCTCATCAGATAAGTACTCTCCTACAGCCGATACAGTGTTCGCGGGCTAAGGTGATAAGCATGCAAGGACGTTTATTCACCCTCTGAAAGGAACATCAGTACGCCATGAAAACCGCCATTATGATCGATGACCACCCAGACCACTGCCGCGAACGCGTGATGGCGTTGGAAAACAGCGGCATCGCCGTCTTAGCTGAATGCTTGCCTGTGGTTGAAGCGCTGGATCAGGTTCAACGACGGTGTCCGGACTTGCTGGTGGTCAATCTCATCAACAACCTTGAAGGATTAACGCTGCTGACCGCATTTCGCGCACTCAGTGGTGCCATGAAAATTTTGGTGATAGCGGCACCGCACAGTGGGCATTTCGCGCAGCGTTGTCTGGAAGCGGGCGCCGATGGTTATGTCATCGCCTCGGATCAACTCAGCGAATTCAAAGAGGCGGTGCGCATGGTGATGCGTGGTTACAGTTTCGCCCCAGCGCAGGATTTTCCGACGGTAACTCATCGTCGCTATGGGGCCAGTGAAGAGCAACGCTTACGCATGCTCTCCGCGCGCGAAATGACGGTGTTGATTTTGCTGGCAAAAGGCATGGGCAATAAACAGATTGGTGCGCAACTGTCGCTCAGTGAAAAAACCGTCAGCACCTATAAACATCGCCTCAAAATAAAGCTGAACATCACCTCATTAGTGAAACTCATTGACTTCGCGCGGCGCTATCATCTGCTGTAGCAGTACTCACAGTCTTAATCAGAGCCCTTCCAGGCATCAAACAGCATGACGATGTGCCGTGTGTGGTTGATGAATGGGTGATTGATGAAACCCCATTGCAGCACCCAATCAACAACCATTCATCAACAGCCCTCAATCAGTGGTGCGCCTCAGCGAATAGTGCACGAATTCAAACAAATTTATCGGTAACGTACTCAGCTTCATCCCTTTTCGGAACCACAGTTGTATGAAAACTCTGTCAAAGCTGGTTATCACTTTAGGCCTGTTTTTAGCCGTCAGCGCTCAGGCTGAAGCACAAGGATGCCTGAAAGGCGCGATGATTGGTGCCGCAGCGGGGCATGTTGCGCACCATGCCGTGATGGGCGCGGTAGGGGGCTGTGTCGTGGGTCACCACATGGCCAGTAAGAAGCAAAAGGAAGCTGAGGCCAAACAGCAGCAACAAAAGTAATTGGCAGATAAACGCTTCCGGTTTAACGTGATGCTTGCAAGTTTAACCGGAGGCGATTCGCTTATTCGCATCCCACATCCACATCATCTGCGAAATCGCCTTGTTGAGTTCCTCAATGCTGGCGCCGTCGCGTGCCTGAATCGATAAACCAAACATAAAAGTGCTGAAAGATGCCGCCAGCGCGCTGACATCAACATCCGGCCGCAACTCGCCCGCGGCGACAGCCCGCGCGATCGCGGCGGCGATTCCGGCTCGGGTACGATTGCGCGAGCGTGTCAGCGGTTCGGTCACGGTGGCATGTTCGGCGGAGGTGGCGCTCATGGCACCGAGGCCGACCATACATCCGGTGGGATGGCCTGGCTCGCACTGCATCTGCGCTGAGCGTCGCAACGAGGTTTCCACGGCTTCACGTCCCGTCAGACGGGTATCCCATAAGAATTCAGTTACCTGACCAAAGGTCGAGAGATAGCGCTGCACGCATTCACGGAACAACGCCTCTTTCGAACCGAACGCGGCGTAAAAGCTGGGTGCGGAGATGCCGTTATTGATGCTGGCCTTGAGCTGATTCAGTGAAGTCGATTCGTAGCCCTGCTGCCAAAACAGATACATCGCCTGTTCGATCGCCTGGTCTCGATCAAATGTTCTCGGGCGTCCCATCGTTGCCATCGCGTCCTCATGTTTAATGCGTGCAGTGGATTACTATACTAAACGATACATAACTCGTTGACAAAGCGAACATGCCTGATTAGTGTATCGATCGCTATATTAATCCAGATCGCTATCTTTAACTTCAACAAGGCGATATTGCACGGCCAAATATATACCAATCGATACATAAGTGATTTCAGAAGGAATTATGGAAAAAGAACTCGCACTCACTGAGCAAGATGCAGCAACAGAACGTCTGCCGATATCTGCTCTGCTGGCGCTGGCGATGACAGGCTTTATTTGCATCATCACCGAAACCTTACCCGCCGGGCTGTTGCCGCAAATGGCAGCGGGACTGAGCATCTCTAATGCGCTGGCGGGGCAGACGGTCACGGCTTATGCGC
Source organism: Pantoea sp. CTOTU50773 (assembly GCF_032082325.1). NCBI lineage: Bacteria > Pseudomonadati > Pseudomonadota > Gammaproteobacteria > Enterobacterales > Erwiniaceae > Pantoea > Pantoea sp. CTOTU50773. The sequence goes on from NZ_DAMDQC010000039.1 coordinate 12,910, forward strand.
TGGGCTCGCTGATCGCCGCGATCCCATTGACCATCGCGACACAGAGTTGGCGGCGCAGAAATGTATTGCTGCTGGCTATCGCCGGGTTCCTGATATTCAATTCTATTACGGCGCTGTCCGCAAACTACTGGCTCACGCTAACGGCACGTTTTTTGGCTGGCGTAGCAGCGGGATTGTCATGGAGTCTGCTGGCGGGCTATGCCCGCAGGATGGTGGCGATTCACCAGCAGGGCAAAGCGATGGCCATCGCCATGGTGGGCACGCCTATCGCCTTGTCACTGGGCTTACCGCTCGGCACCTGGCTGGGTGGCCTGCTGGGTTGGCGCAGCGCCTTCGCGGTTATCTCTGCCTTAACCCTTGTGCTGGTGGTATGGGTGCTGACCAAAGTGCCTGATTATCCGGGGCAATCGCGCCATGAACGTATGCCGCTATTGAAGGTGCTCACCACGCCAGGTGTGAGACCCGTGCTCAGTGTGGTGATCGCCTGGATGCTGGCTCACAACATTCTCTATACCTATATCGCCCCGTTTCTGCAGTTGGCCGGATTGGGTTCTCAAGTGGATGTCGTGCTGCTGGTGTTCGGGCTTTCCGCGCTGCTGGCGATTGCTGTGATCGGGCGGCTGATCGATCGCCAATTACGCAGCAGCGTACTGGTGAGTCTGGCGGTATTTGCCCTGGTTTCATTGGGGTTTATGGGCTTTTCGCACATTCCAGCGGTGCTGTACCTCGGCGTGGCAGTGTGGGGATTGACCTTCGGCGGGGCAGCAACGCTATTGCAAACGGCGCTCGCGGATACCGCTGGAGAGGGCGCAGATATCGCACTTTCCATGAACGTGGTGGCGTGGAACGGCGCGATTGCGGCGGGCGGCATCACCGGCGGCATTTTGTTGAATCACTGGGGCGCGCTGTCGTTCCCGCCAGTAATGGTCGCACTCTTGATCGTTGCATTCGTTATCGCCTGGCGGGCAAGTGAACACGGATTTAGAGCGGGCGCTCGCACGGGTCATTAATCGTTCGCTCAATATAAGGTCTGCCCCCACGTTGGATACGTTAATCGTCGCTAACGTGGAGTGGCATCTCCCACATTAAGCGTCATGTGAACTGCCCTCAAAAAACTGGCACAGCAGCTGCCAAAGGTGCTGTGCCGCTGGGGTAAAGCGGTGGTCGGCGCTGCGTAACAGATGGCATTGGCTCTCGCGGGCGATGCGATGATTGATCGGCACCGCGATCAGATTGCGTGATGCCAGGGCGTCTTCCACCACTTTAGTGGTCATAAAGGCAATGCCCATTCCCGCCTGGCTCAGCGCAATCGCACTGGAAAACAGGTTGCAGCTGTAGGCGGGCGTGAACACCAATCCTTCCTGATTAAACATGACGTTCATATAGCTTTGAATACCAAAGTCTTTGTCCATGCCAATCAGTGGATATTCGGCAAGATCGCTGACCTCAACCTGTTGATACAATCCGATGGGGTGGTCACGATGCACAATGGCGCAGATGGGGCCGCGCAGATAACTGTGACACTTCACGCCGGGCGGACCCAGGGGGCCAAAACCCACGGCCATATCCACTTCGCCACGAGTGATCAGGCTCACCGTGGTTTGCATATCGCCCGATAAAATATCGATGAACACTTCAGGATAGCTTTGCGAAAAAGGCCGCAAGACATACTTCACCACCTCATCGACCATCCCCTGGCCGACACGCATACGGATTGAGCCGCCGCGTTTATGGCGCAAATCGCGCAGACGTCTTTCCAGGTGGCTTCTGCGTTGATGCGTTTGCGCGTAATCCTCAGCCAGCAATTTCCCCGCTTCGGTGAGCACCACATTACGTCCGCGCCGCTCCAGCAGTGGCAGTTGCATATCACGCGCCAGCTGCGAAAGCTGACGACTGATGGCCGCGGGATCGACATCCAGAGCTTCCGCCGCACGACGAATACCGCCATGGACACCGACTTCATACAAGTATCTTATGGACTTGTCAGGATAGAGCAGCATTGCCATAGGTTTTCATTATCTGTTGTTCTCAGGTCAACAATAATAACGTTTTATACCCATTTTTTAAGCGCAATTTTATCCTCATACTCGAGATTCACTTGGTGAGGACAGAAGTAATGAAAAATATAATAAGTTATTTGCAACAGCATTCAGACGACATTCTCTCAGATATCAAAACCCTGGTGGCAGCAGAGTCACCCTCCATGAACAAGGCAGCGGTGGATCGCTGTGGCAACGTGCTGCAAGCCTTGTTCGCCGAGCGTCTGGGTATTGATGCTGAAATCGATCTACAGGAACACTACGGGAACCACCTCAAGTTCACGCTGGGCTCAGGCGACGATCAAACCGTGGTGCTCGGCCATTTTGACACCGTCTGGGATGAAGGCGAATTGCCGATGGGCGAGGAAGACGGCAAGTTTTATGGCCCCGGCATTCTGGACATGAAAGCGGGCCTGGTGCAGTCGATTTGGGCGGCGCGCGCGTTAAAAGAACACGACTTGCTGGCAGGGAAACGCATCGTTTTCCTCTGTGGCAGCGACGAAGAGGTGGGCAGCCCAAGCTCCAGTGAATGGCTTTCCCGTCATGCGTTAGGGTCATCGCAAGTGCTGGTGGTGGAACCCGCCGTGGCTGGCACCGGTGCGCTGAAGGTTGCGCGCAAAGGCACGGGTCAGTATCAAATCGTGATCACCGGCCAGGCCGCGCATGCGGGTAACAACCCTGAAGAAGGTATCAGCGCGGTGCAGGAGATGGCACATCAGGTGCTGTTCCTGCATGGATTGAATGCACCGGATCGCGGCACCACCGTCAACGTGGGTATTGCGCAGGGCGGTAATCGCATCAACGTGGTGGCGGATAAAGCGGTGCTGGGCATCGACACGCGCGTCACCAGCGAAGAGGAAGCCCAGCGCATTCACGCCGAAATCACCCAGATTCAGCCACACTTACCGGGCATTAAGCTGAAGATTACCGGCGCACAATCACGTCCACCGATGCGCCAGAGCGCAGAGTCTTTGGCGATCATGCAGCGTGCGCAAGCCGTGGCACAACAGATCGGTTTCAGCGTGGAAGGTCAATCGGTGGGCGGCGGCAGCGATGGTAACTTCACTGCAGCGTTGGGTATCCCAACCTTAGATGGATTGGGCGCGACCGGTGCAGGTATTCATGCGCGTCATGAGCACATCATCATTGCCGATATTGCCTCACGCACCGCGCTGGTAGCGGGTTTAATGCTGGGGGAAGACCATGTCGCAGGTTAATGTTGAAAAAAATAGTGCGATGCAGCCCGCAGGCAAGAAGAGTGAGCAGAGCCCTTATCTGCTGCTGTTTATCATCCTGGTGCTGGCAGCAGTCGCTACCTGGATCATCCCGGCGGGTAAATTTGATCACGAAACCCGCAATGGCGTGACCTTTGCCATTAAAGGCAGTTTGCATGAAGTGGCGCGTACCGGCGTTTATCCCGGCGAGATTTTCATGGCCATCGTAAAGGGGGTGATCAAAGCGGCACCGATCATTTTCCTGATTCTGTTCACCGGCGGGCTGCTGGCGGTGATTGAAGCCACAGGCGCGATTGCCACGGCGCTGAATTCGCTGTCACGCAGCACCAAAATCAGCGATACCCGTTTGATCCTGATTTTCGCGGTGATCTTCGCCATCCTCGGCAGTACCGGCGTGGTGCAAAACTCGGTGGTGGCCTTTGTGCCGATTGGCCTGCTGGTGGCACGTTCGTTAGGCTTACCGCCGGTGATCGGCATGGCGCTGATCTACCTGACCTGCGCGGCAGGCTTCAACGTGGCGTTTCTCGGCCCGGCCACCACCGGTCTGACACAGCATCTGGCGCAGTTGCCGCTGTTCTCGGGCATGTTACTGCGCGGCATCACCAACCTGCTGTTTGTGCTAACGGTGGCGATTTACCTGATTATTACCGTGAAGCGCATGCGCAAAAATGGTCAGGTGCGCGTGGACACTGCGGTGGAAAGCGCTGAACCGCTGGCGATTACCGGCCGTCATAAACTGATTCTGCTGACCTGCGCGGTGACGCTGATTCTGTTTATGGTCGGCACGGTGCAGCTGCATTGGGCCACCAATGAGATGTCGGCGATGTTTATCATCCTGTCGATCATGGTCGGTTTGATTGGTCGCCTTTCCGGTTCTGCTATTGCTAACACCTTCCTGTCCGGCTGCTCTCAGCTGGTCAAAGGCGGTTTTATTGTCGGGATGGCAGGTGCGATTTCGGTGGTGCTGCAGCAGGGCAATATCCTCGATCCGATTGTTGGCTTCCTGTCAGACTTGCTGGCACCGGTTCCGCCTGCGATTGCCGCTGTGGCCATGTTTATCAGCGCCGCACTGATGCATTTCGGCATTTCATCCGGTTCGGGCGAGTCAGCGTTGTTGATCCCGATTTTCTCCCCGCTGGGCGATAACCTCGGCCTGACACGTCAGGTCACGGTACAAACCGTGCTGCTGGGCGAAGGGATAGTGAACTCCATCAGTCCGACCTCGGGTGTGCTGATGGCCGCGCTGGCCACGGCCAATATCTCGTTCGGCAAATGGCTTAAATTCGTGGCACCGGTCGTCGCCATCTGGTTTGCGATTTGCGTGGTGACGCTGCTGATTGGTGTGGCGATCAACTGGGGTCCGTTCTAAATATTTTCCTCTGACAAAAGGGATGGCCTGTTTGGCATCCCTTTTTCATCGCTGCTAATATTTCATTAGCGGTTGCAGCTCGAAAATAATGTGTTATGGTAACTGCACGATTAATTTACCGGAGTGAATGTCGCGGACCTGATAACAGGAACCAGGGTCTGTCACCAGATATCATAATGATGAATTCTGACTTATCTTTTTTCTCCACCTACAACACCCGCCTTCGTTACGCACGTCACTATCTGCAACAGTAATATTCTGCTTTTAAACTTTTACTGACAGCTGCATTTCATCTCTCTTCACTGCAGAGGGATATTCTCACGCCATTTGCTGGCATCGACCAAAATAATAAGGTTTTAAATTATGACCAGGAAGAATCTACTCGCGATTTCCCTCACTGCGTTAATCAGTTCACCGACACTGTTTGCTGCCGACTTGCCGGGCAAAGGTGTGACGGTCTCCCCGGTGCAAAGTACCTTGCCGGAAGAGTCATTCCAGACGGAGCTGATTAACAGAGCGCTGGAAAAACTGGGCTACGAGGTCAAACCCACTGAAGAAGTGGACTACAACGTGGCTTACACGGCGATTGCTGCGGGCGATGCGACTTACATGGCGGTTAACTGGGAACCGCTGCAAAAGGATATGTACAACGCCGCAGGCGGGGATACAAAATTCTATCGCAAAGGCACCTATATCAGTGGTGCCGCGCAGGGTTATCTTATCGATAAAAAGACCGCTGACAAATATCACATTACCGATCTCTCTCAGCTGAAAGATCCGAAACTGGCTAAACTCTTTGATGCTAATGGAGATGGCAAAGCCGATCTGGCGGGATGTAATCCGGGCTGGGTCTGTGGTCAGGTGATTAATGCACAGATTGATGCTTATGGTCTGAGTAATACGGTGCAGCAGAATCAGGGTAATTATTCTGCGATTATTGCCGATACGTTGACCCGCTATAAAGCGGGTAATCCGGTGCTCTATTTTACCTGGACACCTTATTGGGTGAGCGATGAATTAAAACCGGGCAAAGATGTGGTCTGGTTGACGGTGCCGCATTCTGTCACGCCAGGCTCGCAGAAGAATGAAGATACTGCGCTGCCAAATGGCAAGAATTATGGCTTCAAACCAAACAATGAACATGTGGTGGCAAATAAAGCCTGGGCAGAAAAGAATCCTGCCGCGGCGAAACTGTTCGAGATCGTCAAACTGCCGCTTAATGATGTTAATGCGCAGAACCAGCGGATGCATCAGGGAGAATCGTCCAGCGAAGATATTCAGCGCCACGTGAATGGCTGGATTCATGCGCACCAGGCCACGTTTGATGGCTGGGTGAAGCAGGCCGCCGCCGCAGCGCAATAACGGCGTTAGCGTCCCCAGGGATCCGCTTCCCGCCCTGCAGAATCGCAGGGCGGGAAAACGTTTTACCGTACTTCATTCACATACATGAAGTGCTCGGTGCTGAAACGATGATGCGCCAGGATCACGGGGATCGCACTCTGGTCAAAAGACACTTCATCTATCACCATCACCGCGTGCGGCAATGCCAGCTCCAGCAACGTCGCATCTTCTTCGTTCGCCAACTGTGCCGTGATCTGCTCACGTACCGCTGCCACTCGCACATCGTAATGTTCGAACAGAAAGCGATAGAGCAGCGGCGGCAAGTGTTCTGCCGGAGGGAAATCAGGCAGACGCGCAGCAGGCAATATCAGCGTTTCATGCATGGCGGCAATGCCTTTCACCCGACGCGTGCGCTTCAGGCGTATCACGTCATCTCCGGCAGCGATCTGCAGTTTTTCTGCTTCCCGCTCGTTAGCTTGACTCAACTGATAATCCAGCAGTGTCGTGTCTGAATGTAGCAATCCGCCGCTTTTATCGTGCAGGCGAAAATACTGGAAAAAGTGGCTCAGGTTGTGCAGCGGTGCCCAGCCGGTCACCACCGTGCCGGTTTTGCGACGGCGCATCAACATCCCTTCGGTGGTCAACGCGGCCAGCGCTTTGCGCACCGTTCCCACCGACACACCAAATTTTGACGCCAGGCTGTTTTCACTCGGCAGGATTGTGCCCGCAGGTAGCTCACCCTGCAGGATCGATTCGCTGATATGGCGTTTCACCACTTCATACAATGGCGCGCCTTCCCCTTCGCTTAAACGAGAGAATTGCGGCCTGTCGTCTGCGTCATAGTTTTTTTGCATGTTTCCGATTACCGATTGACCTGCGTCCTTGAATTGCATTATCTATAAACTATATAGAAATACAACAGACGATAATCCTATGTTGCAGAATTCTCGACTTAACAGTGCGTTAGAGACCATTGCGGATGACACCGCACAGATAACTGACGATATGCAGCGCATGCTGGCCGTGGATACCTGTTTTCCACCGGGCAATGGCTATGGGCAATTTGCCGATCTGATGACACAGCTGTTAGCGCCAATGCACTTTAGCTTTGAGCGTGTTTCAGTGCCGGAAGATCTCTGGCAAGCGCCCGATGGCAGCGCATCCGGCGAGCGAGTGAATTTGCTGGCAACGCTTAACTGTGGCGCAGCCGAAAACTGCAATCTCTACTTTCACACCGATACGGTGCCTGCGGGTGATGGCTGGCGATTTCCTTCGCTGGCACTGACGGTGGCCGAAGGTAAGTTGTTTGGGCGCGGCGCGGCGGACATGAAAGGGACGATCGTGGCGGCGATGGCGGCGATCCGTGCAGCGCAGGCCTGCAATCTGCCGCTGCGTTTCAATCCGGTCTTTCTGCTTTGTACCGATGAAGAGGGCGGGTTGTATCCCGGTATTCGTTACCTCGCGGAACAGCAGCGCTTCGCTGGGCATCTGTTGAGCTTCAATGGTGGCGCAGTGCCACGCATCTGGGCGGGCTGCTTTGGCAGTATCGATCTCAAAATCATTGTTACCGGGCGTTCCGCGCATTCTGGCGATCCGCTGCACGGCATCAATGCGATTGAAGCCGCGCTGCCGCTGATGAACGCGCTTTATCAACTGAAAGGCGAAGTGGAACAGCGCACCTCGGCAATGCCTGCGCCGCCGCATTATCAGGGCAAACCGCTGACCTCACTGTTGACGCTGGCTGCCGCACAGGGTGGCAGCAAAGGCTCAACCATCCCCGAACGTTTCGAACTGCTGATCAATCGACGTTATGCCCCAGAAGAGGCGTTTGACAACGTCTGGCAGGAGTTGACCCACTGCATCCAACAAGCGATGCAAGGCAGCCCAGCGCTTGATGTCAGCGTGCAAATGATTGGTCATCTGGCCCCGGTGGCCAATCCTGATGGCCCGCACTGGCCACGCTGGCAGGCCGCACTGAGTCAGGGGTTTGGTTTTAAAGCGGAGGAGTTTAAACCCTGGGGATCCTCAACCAGTTCGGATATGGGTTGGGTTCAGCAGGCCGGTATGCAGGAAATTTTACTGGGTGGTTTAGCCCGCCCCGACAACCGCATTCATGCCGCCGATGAGTTCACAACGATGGCAGATGTTATCGCACTTTCGCAGTCCATTCTGGCGTATCTCGCCGATGAGTTTCAGCCAACCCAGGGTATTTAACAAACTAACGAGGAAGAGAAGATGTGCGCGATGAAAGGGTTAAACCGCAGACAGTTTATCACCAGCTCTACCGCTCTGACCGGTGCAGCCATGTTACCCTGGTCGTTCTCGGCCCATGCCGCAGCGTTAACCAGCGCGACGCCGGGCGGCACGCCACGTAAAGGCGGCGTACTGCGTATTAGTGTCGATCAGGCGGTCAGCGTGCTGAATCCGCATCAGGTGCGCGTCAACCCGGAATATCTGGTCGCGGAGTTGCTCTACAGCGGCCTGACGCGCCTGACGCAGGAGATGAAAGCCGAAGCAGACCTGGCCCAATCCTGGCAGGCGAGTGCCGATCTCAAGCAGTGGACTTTCACCCTGCGTCCGAACCTCAAGTTCAGTGACGGCAGCGCATTGACCTCGGCAGATGTGGTAGCCAGTTTGCAGGCGTTGCTGGATCCGAAAAATGCTTCTCCGGCACTGCACAACATCGGTCCGATCAAAGCGGTGAGCGCCAAAGATGCCAACACCGTGTTGATCGAAACCGATGCCCCTTACGCTGACCTGCCGGTGATGCTGGCCTATCCCGATGCCAAAATCATTCCCGCCAGCATTGCGCAGGGTCAGTACGACAAACTCACCAAAGCCTCGCTGGGCGCCGGTCCGTTCCAGCTGGTTTCCTACGACCCCGAACGCAAAATCGTGGTAAAGCGCAACCCGCATTATTACGACCCGGCGCGTCCTTATCTGGATGGCGTGGAAGTGGTGGTCTATCCCGATGGCATCGCAGAAAGCTCGGCGCTGATCTCTGGTGATACCGATTTGATGCTGAGTGCGCAGTCGAGCGAATTTGCGCGTCTCTCCAAATCGTCAGGTGTGCTGCCACTGCGGGTGGCATCCGGTCAGTTCCTCAATGTGAACATGGGCTGCGATCAAAAGCCGTTTAACGATGTGCGCGTGCGTCAGGCGCTGGCACTGTGCGTTGATCGCCCGGCATCGGTGGACTTTGTTGCCGATGGCCTCGGTTCGCCAGGCAACGATACGCCAATCAACGCCTCTTACCCTTACTTCGCTAACCTGGCGAAAAAAGCGGTGGATTACAGCAAAGCCAAAGCCTTATTGGCGGACGCGGGTTATCCCAACGGCCTCGATTTAACGTTGATTGCCTCGGATAAACCGGCGACTCGCACCCAGTTGGGTATCGCGCTGCGTGAGATGGCTAAGCAGGGCGGTTTCCGCATTGACGTGCAGACCATGGCACACAGCACTTACCTCGATCAGGTATGGAAAAAAGGCAATTTCTACGTCGGTTTCTACAACATGCAACCGACGCCGGATGCGGTGTTCTCGCTGCTCTACACCTCGACCGCGTCATGGAACGAAACACGCTGGAACAACGCCGATTTCGATAGTGCGGTCAATGCCGCCCGTGAAACCAATGATGATGCGCAGCGCACCACGCTGTACGGTAAAGCACAACAGTTGATGCATGACGAAGTGCCTTCGCTGATTCCGACCTTCTTCGATTTGCTGGCTGCCAGCCGTGATTACGTTGGCGGATATCATCTGCATCCGCGTGGTGCCGTGTTCCGTCTCGACCATACCTGGTTAACTGACAAAGCGCCTAAGCGTGCAGTGTAAGGAGCGACCGTGACAGCCAGTTATCTGCTTAAACGCCTGCTGCTAATGATCTACACCTTGCTGGTGGTGTCATTGCTGGTCTTTGGCATCACGCAGCTGTTGCCAGCGGACGCCGCTGTCACCTTGCTGGGGCAAAACGCCACGCCAGAGGCACTCGCCGCGGTGCGCGAACGACTGGGATTGGATGCGCCAGCATGGTTGCAGTATTGGCATTGGCTGAGCCAGGCGTTGCAGGGCAATTTTGGTGTGTCGATGCGCAATGGGCTTGAAGTGGGGCCGACGTTGTTGACCGCGCTGTCGCGATCGCTGTTGCTGGCGGTGTGTGCACTGTTGCTGATGCTGGTGATCGCTATTCCGCTCGGTATCTGGGCGGCGGTACGTCGCGGTAAAACCGCCGATGTGCTGGTCAGCGTCATCTCCTACATCGGTATCTCTTTCCCGGAGTTTGTCACCGCCACGCTGGTGCTGCTGCTGTTTGCTGATGTCTGGCAGATTCTGCCCGCCACCGGTTATGTGCCGTTGAGTGAAAACTTCATCAGCGGCGTCCAGCACCTGATCCTGCCGTCAATCACCGTGGCGCTGATCCTGGTGGCGCACGTCTCGCGCATGGTGCGTTCGGAGATGGTGGATGTGCTGCATACCGACTACATCCGCGCCGCCTGGCTGAAAGGCCTGTCGCGCCGCCGCATTCTCTGGCGTCACGCGCTGCGCAATGGCTTGTTGCCGACCATTACCATTGTGGCGTTGGATGTCGGTTATCTGCTGGGCGGCATTGTGGTGGTCGAGGAGATCTTCGCCATTCCCGGTATTGGTCGTGAGCTGATTGTTGCCGTGCAGGCACGCGATCTGCCCACCATTCAGGCCGGTGTGATGATTCTCGCCGCGACCTATTCGGTGGTGAATTTCCTCGCCGATTTGGCCTATGTGGTTCTGGATAAGCGAATTTCCTATGCCTGATATTTTAAAACGTTTGCTGCGCTCACCGCAGGGCGCGGTCGGGGTACTGATTATCCTGCTGTCGCTGCTGATGGTGGTCGGTGGCGCGCATGTTGCGCCCTTCGATCCTGAATCCATCTCGATTTTGACACGTTACAAACCGCCGAGTGCCGAGCACTGGTTTGGCACCGATCAAATGGGGCGAGACATCTTCAGCCGAGTAATGGTGGGCGCACGCTCTACCATCGTGCTGTCACTGCTGGCAACCGCATTGGCCATGGTGATTGGTTCAGTACTGGGCACCGCCAGCGCCTATCTGGGCGGCAAGATCGATGAATTTATGATGCGCACTATGGATGCCGTGATGGCGATCCCCAGCCTGCTGTTTGCTTTGCTGATTGTCAGCACTTTGGGTCAGAGCAGCATGAATGCGGTGCTGGCGATCACCATTGCGTTTGTGCCGGGCATGGTGCGTATTTCACGCAGCGTGGCGCTGGCGGCGCGGCAGCAGGATTACATCAACGCGGCGATTGCCCGTGGTGAAGCCGGGCACTACATCATCCTGCGTGAAATGCTGCCGAACATCCTCGCACCGATCATCGTGGAAGCCACCATCCGCGTGGCCTTCGCCATCATGCTGTTTGCCACCCTGAGTTTCCTCGGTTTAGGCGCACAGCCTCCCGAGCCAGAGTGGGGGCTGATGGTCTCCGAAGCCCGCACCTATTTCTTCACCGCGCCGTGGATGATGATGATTCCGGGCCTGGCGATCGCGCTGGTGGCGATTGGTTTTAACTTACTGGGTGACGGGCTGCGAGACGTGCTCAACCCAAGGAGCCACTGATGAGTGTGAAGCCTGAACCGGTGCTGTCGGTGGAAAATTACAGCCTTGATTACGCGTTACAAAGCGGTGAGTCACTGCCGGTGCTGCGCGATATTACGTTAAACGTGATGCCCGGCGAAGTGCTGGGGTTAGTGGGGGAATCCGGGTCCGGTAAAACCACGCTCGGCTGGGCGATCATGCGCTGGCTGGCGGGCAATGCGCGTGAGAAGTGGGGCGACATCCGCCTCAACGGAGAAAGCCTGCTGAGTTTGCCCGCCCCAAAACTGATGGCCTTGCGCGGCGAGAAGCTGGGGATGATTTTTCAGGATCCGAGCGCTTCGCTCAATCCCACCCTCACGCTGGGCGAGCAGGTGACAGAAGTGCTGCGGCGCCATCGCGGCTTAACGGCACGTGAAGCGCAGGAATTGGGCGAGTCGCTGTTACATGACGTCGAGCTCAAACATCCGGCACGCATGATGCGCCGTTATCCGCATCAGGTTTCCGGAGGTGAGAAGCAGCGCATCTTAATCGCCACGGCGTTCGCCTGTCAGCCGGACTGCATGATCTTCGATGAACCGACCACCGCGCTGGATATGATCAGCTCGGCGCAGATCCTCGATCTCTATGAACGTCTGCGCGAAGAGACGGGGGTGGCCTCACTGTATATTTCCCACGATCTGGCGCTGGTGGCGAAAGTCGCCGATCGCGTTTGCGTGCTGGAGAAGGGCCGTATTGTTGAACAGGCCGATACGCAGAATTTGTTTAGTGCACCGCAGAACAGCTATACCCGCAAATTGATCTCAGCAGTGCCAAATCCGCAGCAGCGTCTGGTACAGGATGCCGCCGGATCGCAGCCGCTGCTGACGCTGGACGCGCTCACCATCGATTACGGCCAGCAAGGTTTTGTCGACCGCTTGCTTAAACGTGAAGCCAATACCACGCGTGCCGCCAACGCGGTTTCGCTCACTGTGCATCAGGGCGAGATCCTTGGCGTGGTGGGCGAGTCAGGTTCGGGGAAATCCTCGCTGGGCAAAGCGATCACCGGACTGGTGCCGTTTAGCGGTGAGCTCGACTTCTGCGGCTATGCGCTGCAAGGCCGCGCGCAGATGGATAAAGAGTATCGCCGCCGGGTGCAGATGATCTTTCAGCATCCGGACGCCTCGCTGAATCCACGCATGACCATCGGTGAAATCATTGCGCGTCCGCTGCGCTTATACGGTTTGCCGCCGGGAGAAACGGAAGCGCAAGCCGTGGCTCGCCTGTTAGAGGAAGTGCGGTTGCCCGCAGAGTTTGCCACGCGCTATCCGCACGCGCTGTCCGGCGGTCAGAAACAGCGAGTTGCTATCGCACGTGCTTTTGCCAATCCACCAGATTTAGTGATTTGCGATGAAATCACCGCTGCGCTGGATGTGTCCGTGCAGGCCACCATCATCGAGCTTTTGCTGGAACTGCGTCGCCGCTACGGCACGGCCTATCTGTTTATTACCCACGATCTCAACCTGATACGTCAAATCGCCCATCGCGTGGCGGTAATGTATCGCGGCGATGTGGTGGAAGTGCTGCCCGGCGAGAATATGAGCGCGCTGGCGCAGCATTCTTATACCCGCGCACTGCTTGACGCGGTGCACGTTCCCGACTTAAACCAATCCGTTGCTTAACGAGAAACGCATGAATCCTCAACAGTTAATTCATCATATCGATCGCGAGTTTTGTCTCTCTTTCCTGGCAAAAATGGTGCAGCACAAAAGCTACAGCGCCACCGACGGCGAGCGTGAGTTAGCCCGCTATATGGCAGAACAGATGGCACAGTTGGGCCTGGAAACCGAATTGCAAAAAGTCCCGGGCGACCGTCTCAATGCCATCGGCCGCCTGGCGGGCAGCGGCGGCGGCAACAGCCTGCTGTTCAACGGCCATCTGGACACCAATCCGGTAACCGAAGGCTGGACGGTGGATCCCTGGGCAGGAAAAATTGACGATCAGTTTATTTACGGCATTGGCGTCTCCAATATGAAAGCGGGCGATGCGGCCTACTTCTGTGCGCTGAAAACGCTGATTGACGCCGGTGTGAAACTGAAAGGTGATGTGATTCTGACCTACGTGGTGGGCGAATTGCAGGGCGGTATCGGCACGCTGGCGGCAATTGAACAGGGCGTGCGCGCCGATTACTTTATCAATGCGGAACCCACTGATCTCCAGGCGCTGACCATGCACGCCGGTTCGCTGATGTTCACCATTGAACTCACCGGAGATACCCGCCATCTGTCGAAACGCGAAGAAGCCGTCGATGCGATTAACGCCGCCGTCGAGCTGATTCCGCAGATTAACGGCATGGTGTTCAGCGGCGCAAAAAGCGATGAACATCTGAAAATTAACCGTGGGCACATTGGCACCGTGCACGGTGCGCTGGGACGCGATCTGGAAGAGTGGCGTCCGCCGCAGGTGGCTGACTTTGTACGCCTGAAGGGTTCAGCCCGCTTTGCGCCGGGTCAAACCGTTGAAGGCGTGTTGGCGGATCTGCAGGCGCTGCTGGATACACTGTGCCAGCGCTTCCCCGGCCTGAAAGCCGAGCTGTTTGATGACGGTATCCGCGATAAGCCCACCATGTTGCCTTTCGAAGTGTCGCCAGAGTCACCGATTGTCAAAGCGGTGAATCGCGGCTGGAAAACCGTGCGTGGCACCGAACAGCCTACTGGCGTCATCACGCCGCCAGCCTTCTTTGGTACGGATGCTGCACACCTGTATCAGCATGCAGGCATGGAAGGCATCGTGTGTGGTCCGGGCGGTAAATACAACACCATGCCGGATGAGCGCGTCGAGATAACCGAATTCCTTGATATGGTGCGTATTTATCTGCTCGCGATTCTGGAGATCTGCCAGCCGGTCGAGGGCGCATAATGAACGCTGCGGCGCTGAGTCGCCTGCGTGCCACGATGCAGCAGGCCAATGTGGACGTAATGATCATCGATCATGGTGAACTGCTGGCCTGGCTGACCGGTTATACCGTGTCAGAAACCTTGTATCGCGCTTGCCTGGTGCCGCTTAACGGCGACCCCTGGATGGTGCTGCGTCAGTTAGATGAAGCGCCGTGCCGGGCGCAATCTCCTGCGCTGACAGTAGAAAGCTATCGTGACGATGAGGACCCGTGGTTTGCGGTGGCGCACAGTCTGCTCCGACGCGGTTTTCAACGGGCGCGGTTGGGCGCGGATTACACCTCTTATGGCATGACGGTGCACAGCTGGCAGCAGCTGTCGCGCCATTTGCCGGACGTGCAGTGGTGCGATTTAAACGGTGTGAACGATCGGCTGCGCAGCGTGAAATTCCCGGCAGAGCTGGAGGCGTTGCGTCAGGCCTCCGCCATTGCCGATACCACGCTGGACGCGATGGGCAAAGCCGTGCAGGGCAGCTGGCGTGTACGCGATGTCGCTGCGCTGGCGGCAGGCGAATTTTTGCGTCTGGGTGCGGATACCGGGGAAACCGGGCCTATCGTCATCGCCAGCGGCGACAACGGTTTTCTCCATGCCAGCGGCCACGAACAGCGTTTACAGCGTGGCGATGTGCTGCACGTAGAGCTGATTCCTAAAGTGAAACACTACAGCGCGCGTCTGATGCGTCCGTTTATTGTGGGGGAGATCTCCACCCAGCGCGCTGAGCTGGCGCTGCAACTTATCGCAATACAGGATGAACAATTCAAGGCCATGAAACCCGGCGTCAGCGCACGGGAAGTGGATGCGATTGTGCGCGAGGGGTTATTGCGCAATGGACTTCGTGCGGATTATCCCAACATCACCGGCTATGCGCTGGGGCTGTATACGCGCACGCCGCGCCCGAGTGATTTTTCCTGTAGCTTCCATGCCAAAGCGGAGTGGTTACTGGAGGAGGATATGGTGTTCCATATGTATACTTCCGCGCAAAGTCTGGCGTTCAGCGAAACCGTTCGCGTGACGCCGCAGGGTGCAGAGCGGCTGACAACGCTGCCGCGCCAGCTATTATCATTGCCGGAACATTGATCAACAGGATGAAGGATGACGCAGGACATTTTACTCACTGATTTAGCCGCTAGCTTTCCAACGTTGGCTTTTGACCTGAAGTACGCCACAACCGATAACATCACCGGTTACGCCATTTATCGCGAAGCGCGAGCTCTGCTGCATCCAGCAGCCGCGCGCGCGTTGCAAAAAAGTGTTGAGGTCGCCCGACTGGCTGGCTTCACCTTATTAGTCTTTGATGCATATCGCCCGCAGCAGGCGCAGTGGCATCTGTGGGATGCCTGCCCGATTGCCGACTACGTGGTGCCGCCCGCAATCGGCTCGAATCACAGCCGTGGCGTGGCAATTGATCTGACGTTAGTGGATGACGCGGGCAAGGTGCTGGAGATGGGGACGGCCTTTGATGCGATGGAAGATCTGTCGCATCCGTTCCATCCCGCTGTACCGCCACAGGCACAGCGCCATCGTTTGATGCTCAATGCCATTATGCTGGCAGGCGGTTTTGTCGGTATGCCAACCGAGTGGTGGCATTTTGAGTTACCGGATGCGCAGCGCTATCCGTTGCTGGAAGATCGCTTTGGCTGCGTGGCGCGATAACCCTCACTCTCGTCGGCAGGGATGGGTCGTCCGCTCAGCCACTCTGAGACTTTTGGGCCTGAACAGCAGATAACTCGCCAGTGCCAGACCGCTTACACCCAGCGCGCCATAGGTCAGCACGGCGGAAAAACCGTCAGCCAGCACTTGCGAGGCGATAGCGCGGCTAAGCGAAACTTCAGCGCCAGCCGCTATGCGTTCTGCGAGCGCAACCACATCGCTGGAGGCAGGAAGCCGTTGCCGCAGACTGGCGGCGATCACTGCCACCAGCAG
Organism: Pantoea sp. CTOTU50773; assembly: GCF_032082325.1. Classification (NCBI taxonomy): domain Bacteria; kingdom Pseudomonadati; phylum Pseudomonadota; class Gammaproteobacteria; order Enterobacterales; family Erwiniaceae; genus Pantoea; species Pantoea sp. CTOTU50773. The sequence goes on from NZ_DAMDQC010000039.1 coordinate 29,337, forward strand.
GCTGCCCATCAAGGCGATGTTGATCGCCAGCGTGATTAAACGTGCACTGATATCAATCCCGGAAGCCATGCCAACCCGATTAGCGGCAACGGAACCGGTCGTGGTGTTGGTCACCGGCGTATTGGTGAGTCCGAGCGCGGTTCCCGCCAGCAGGGCACCCGGCAGCAAACTCAGTTGGTACGTGATGGCCAGTTTCATCAGCACGAACCCAGCACCGATCGAAAATAATCCGAGGGGAATGACACGGGCAGCGCCAAATCGCAGCACCAGTTTTTCCCCTATCGGCGGCATCAATAAGGTGGGCAAGGTATAGGCAAGCAGGGCAAAACCGGTATCCATACTGCTGAACCCAAGCCCGCTCTGGTAATAAACCGGCATGTAGATCATCAGCGGCCAGAAACTGAAGTTCATGCCAATCGAACCCATCAAAGCCCCCGAGAAGGAGCGAATGCGAAACACCGAGAAATCAAACATCGGGTGAGGATGGCGCTTCTCCGTGCGAATAAACACCACCGCGCTGATCAGGATCACCAGCATAATTAGCCGGGCTTCAAGACTTCGCCAACCGATGCTGGCACCCTGAGTAATGAGATAGGTCACGCCAACCACGCATAGGGTGAGGGTGATCAACCCAACCCGATCGAGTTTGTTGCCCTGTCCAGGGTGGGATTCATCCACATTTTTCAGTGCGAGCACGAATGTCAGCAGCGCGATAAAGCCGTGCACCAGAAACACCCATTGCCAGCTTAAAACCGCCAACAGCATCCCGCCGATGATAGGACCGAAACCCAGACCAAAGCCAAAGGTTATCCCCCATGCGGCAAAGGCCTGGCTGCGGGGTTTTCCCTGCGGGAACTGGTGCGAGAGTATGGCGATCAGGCAGGTTAACATCGCACCGCCGCTCAGCCCTTGCAGGAAGCGCCCGATGATGAGCCAGAGTGCACTCCCGACCAGCCCGCACATCACCGAGGTCAAACCAAAACCGACAATGGTGATGAGAAAGATGCGCTTGCGGCCATAGTTATCCGCCAGCGTGCCGGTCGCCATTAAAACGGCGGTGCAGGCCAGCGTATAGGCATTCATGATCCACTGCAGATCGCGAAAATTCGCCTGCATCTCCTGTTCCAGTACCGGCAAAATCACCGGCACGCTGGAGATTTCCAGCCCCGACATCAACGCGGCTAAGCACACCGCCATCAGCGCCAACATGTTCTTCATCCTGAATTCCTGCGTAACGTTAAGAGCGTGCCAGCATGGAAGATTGACGCAACGGTGGAAATCCATGCCGATGCCAGATATCGTCAAGATCGTGCCAACATCATGGATAAGGCTGACATGCAAATCATTTCTTCTCTGCGTTCCCCTCCTGCAGCGCCGAAAAATCGGCGGCTGGTGCTTTTGGCGTATGAATGCCTCTGTACCTTTGAATTTGGTACTGCCGTTGAAGCGTTTGGCCGAGCAGATGACGTCTTCGGCCATCCGCTGTATGACCTGAGCGTGGCGTCGGTGGAAGAGGGTGTGTTTGGTGCGCAGGGCGGTGTGCGCCTGGTGGTGGATGGCGGGCTTGAGTTACTGGAAGACGCCGGAACCATCGTCATCCCCGGCTGGCGCAGCGTGACCGCACCGGCCTCTGAGGCGTTAATCACAGCGTTACAAAAAGCCCATCAAAATGGCACACGGATTGTCTCCATTTGTGCCGGAAGCTTTGTACTGGGTGAAGCGGAGCTATTAAACGGGAAACGTGCCACCGCCCACTGGAACAGCACCGAGATCCTGGCTGAAAGATTTCCACAGGTGCAGGTGGAACACGGCATGATTTACGTGGATGAAGGCAGCATCATCACCTCGGCGGGCGGTGCAGCAGGTGTCGATTTATGTTTGCATCTGATTCGACGCGATTACGGCATCGATGTCGCCAATCGCACCGCACGCAGAATGGTGACGCCGCCGCTTCGTGAAGGCAGCCAGGCGCAGTTGATCCAACAACCTGTTCCACAACGTCGCAACTATAGCCTCGCGCCCCTGCTGGACGATTTGCGCAATAATCTGAACGCGCCAATGGTGATCGAGCAGTTGGCGCGGCAAGCAGGCATGAGCCGTCGGACCTTTATTCGTCGCTTTCATGATGCCACTGGTACCTCGCCGGGTGAATGGTTGCTCGGTATTCGGCTGGAAAAGGCCTGCGCGATGCTGGAAAACAACGCGCTCAGTATTGATCAGGTTGCCGAGCTGGCGGGGTTTGGTTCTCCCGAAGCGTTGCGCCATCACTTCAGACAACGCTTTAACACCACGCCGACTAAATGGCGTAAGGCGTTCAATGAGCGTGTAGTCATGGGCTGAGTGTTCTTCAGCCTGACGTTCTGCGCAGCTGCCATAAAAACCAGGGGGCACCGATAAATGCGGTCAAC
>NZ_DAMDQC010000040.1:0-31579 GCF_032082325.1 Pantoea sp. CTOTU50773
GGTCAACAACGTCGCGTAAGCGCTAACCATCAGCGTCGTCTGCAGCAACGGAATGAAAAGCCGGAACCGGATGACAACCTGTTTTGAGAAGCGAGCGAAGGCGTGGTGATCAGCCGTTTCGGCATGCACGCAGATGTGGAAGATGGCGTGGGCGAAGTGCATCGCTGCAATATCCGTCGCACCATTCGCTCACTGGTCACCGGTGACCGTGTGCTGTGGCGTGCGGCGATTGGCGGCGGTAAAGGCATTGTGGAAGCAGTTCACGAACGTAAAACGGTGCTGACGCGTCCGGATTTCTATGATGGCGTCAAACCGATCGCGGCCAACATCGATCAGATCATCATTGTGTCGGCGATCCTGCCGGAGCTGTCGCTCAATATCATCGATCGTTATCTGGTGGCCAGTGAAACCCTGGGCGTTGAGCCACTGCTGGTCCTGAACAAAACCGATCTGCTCGACGCGGAAGCCCGCGCGTTTGTCGATGAGCAGATGGATATCTATCGCAAAATTGGCTATCGCGTGTTGATGGTATCCAGCCGTGCCAAAGATGGCCTGGCGGAGCTGGAACAGGCCTTAACCGATCGCGTGAGTATTTTTGCGGGTCAATCTGGTGTGGGTAAATCCAGTTTGCTGAACAACCTGTTGGGACTGGAATTGGCGGGCGATGAGATTCTGACCAACGATGTGTCTGATAACTCCGGTCTGGGCCAACACACCACCACCGCCTCACGCCTGTATCACTTCCCGCACGGCGGCGACGTGATAGATTCTCCAGGTGTACGTGAATTCGGTTTATGGCATCTGGAGCCGGAACAAATCACCCGTGGATTTGTCGAATTTCGTGAGTTTATCGGCGGTTGCCGTTTCCGCGACTGCAAGCATGATACCGATCCCGGCTGTGCCATTCGCGAAGCGGTAGAGGAAGGAACAATCAACATCTCGCGCTTCGATAACTACCACCGGATTCTGGAGAGTATGGCGCAGGTAAAAACGCGTAAAAACTTTTCCGCCAGCGAAGATTAACGGGTACAACGGCACATTCGCCAACTGACCGGGGCGCTGCTACAATCCGCCCCCTTTTGTGTAAACCAAGCGTAATTAAGCCAGGAGGCAACGGTGTTTGATCGTTTTAAACTCGGCCTGAATCATATTCTGCCTAAAAAAGGGCTGACCGAACTTGCCGGCTGGGGCGCCAGTCGTCGCGGTGGCTGGCTGACCAAAGCGGTCATCGACATGTTTGTCTGGTACTACAAAGTGGATATGGCCGAAGCCAGCAAACCCCATACTGGTAGCTATCGCACCTTCAATGACTTCTTCGTGCGCCCGCTAAAAGAGGGTGCGCGCCCGATTGATCCCGATGCGACCCTGCTGGCGCTGCCAGCTGATGGCGCGGTGAGCCAGCTAGGCCGCATTGAAGGCGATCAGATCTTCCAGGCGAAAGGCCATTACTATTCGTTGCAGGCCTTGCTGGCCGGTAACGACGATCTGGCAGAAAAGTTCGTCGATGGTGAGTTCATCACCACCTATCTTGCCCCGCGCGATTACCACCGTGTGCACATGCCGTGTAACGGCATACTGCGTGAAATGATTTATGTGCCGGGCGATCTCTATTCTGTGAACCCACTGACAGCACGTAACATCCCGAACCTGTTTGCACGCAATGAGCGTGTGATCTGCGTCTTCGATACCGATCATGGCCCGATGGTGCAGATCCTGGTAGGGGCAACCATTGTGGGCAGCATCGAAACCGTGTGGGCGGGCACCATTACGCCACCACGTGAAGGGGTGATTAAACGCTGGCGTTATCCTTCAGCGGATCATGACGGGGCCGTTGTGCTGCTGAAAGGTCAGGAAATGGGACGTTTCAAACTCGGTTCGACGGTGATTAACCTGTTCGCACCGGGCCGCGTCAAGCTGGCGGAAAGTCTCGAAGCCGAGAGCAAAACCCGCCTTGGCCAACCGCTGGCGATTGCCCTGCCGCAGCCCGGCGACAGCGCCCCGCTCGCTGAATAACCGGAACCTCTCCCGTGCGCGTTCTTCTCTCTCTACTGCTGAGCCTGGTGCTCAGCAGTTCTGTATTGGCAGCCACCGTTCCTCCTGCGAGTCAACTGAAGCAGGAATTGGATGCGGCCAAATCCGCCAAAGCCTCTCCCGCTCAAGCCGAGCAAGTTCAGGCGATTGAAGCGGCGATCAATTTCCTCTCTGAGCGCGATGAATCGCTGGAGCGTGCCAAACAGTATCAGCAGGTGATTGATGATTTCCCACGGCTGGCACGTGAACTGCGTCAGCAGATTGCTACGCTGACCGACAGCAGTAAAACGGTGCGCACCAACATGAGCAGCGCCGAGCTGGATCAGGAAATCCTGCAAATCAGCAGCCAGCTGCTGGAAGAAGGCCGCCAGGCGCAGCAAGAGCAGGACCGCGCACGTGAAATCAGCGACTCACTGTCACAGTTACCGCAGCAGCAGACTGACGCACGCCGGGCGATGACCGAAAGCGATCGCCGTGCTCAGGGCTTTTCTGCGGCCGCTACGCCGCTGGCTCAGGCGCAGATTTATGCCCGCCTGGCCGAGAATGCCGCCAATAAAGCCCGTGTGGATGAGTTAGAACTGGCACAGCTCTCCGCCAATAATCGCCAGGAGCTGGCGCGTATGCGGGCGGAAGTGCATCAGCGTAAAGTGACGCAGCTGGATAACTATCTGCAATCGTTGCGCAATCAGCTGAATAATCAGCGTCAGCGAGAAGCGGAACTGGCGCTCGAACGCACTGAACAGCTGGCGGAAAACAGTGGCGATTTACCGGCTTCGATCAGCGATCAATTCCGCGTCAACCGTGAACTATCAGCCGACCTGAATGCGCAAGCCCAACGTATGGATTTGGTCGCTTCGCAGCAACGGCTGGCCACCAATCAGACGCTGCAGGTGCGTCAGGCGCTCAGCACGCTGCGCGAACAATCACAATGGCTGGGCGCTTCAAATCTGCTGGGTGAAGCCTTACGTGCGCAAGTCGCCCGATTGCCGGATATGCCGAAGTCGCAGCAGATAGACAGTGAGATGGGCCAACTGCGTGTGCAACGGCTGCATTATGAAGATTTGCTGGAGCGGCAAAAGGATCTGCGCAAAGAGAAGCAGGATGACGGCACGCCGTTCACCAGCGAGCAAACCCGTATTCTTGATGCCCAGTTGAAAACCCAGCGCGAGCTGCTCAATTCACTGATCTCCGGCTGCGATACACTGATTCTGGAAATCACCAAGCTGAAGGTGTCGAACACGCAGTTGCAGGACGCCCTGGGTGAAGTGAAGGAAGCCACCCACCGTTATCTGTTCTGGACGGCGGATGTCAGCGCCATCGACCTGAAGTATCCGATTGACGTGGCGCGTGACTTAACCCGCCTGCTGTCGCTGGATACCTTAGGGCAACTCGGTAAAGCGCTGGCGATGATGTTTACCAGCAAAGAAACCGTGATGCCAATCATCTGCGCAGTGCTGTTAGTGGGCTTTAGCATCAGCTCGCGCCGTCATTACAATGCCTTTATGGCGCGTTCCGCCAGCAAAGTGGGCAAAGTGACTCAGGACCGCTTTAGCCTGACGTTGCGCACCGTGTTCTGGTCGATTCTGGTCGCCGTGCCGCTGCCGGTATTGTGGGCCGCGCTGGGCTTTGGTTTGCAGCATGCCTGGCCTTATCCGTTTGCCGTTGCGATTGGAGATGGCATCACTGCCACGCTGCCGCTGCTGTGGGCCTTTATGATCAGTGCTGCTTTTGCGCGTCATGATGGGCTATTTGTGGTGCACTTCCGCTGGCCGCAGGCGCGGGTAGCGCGTGCTATGCGTTACTACTCGCTGACGGTTGGCCTGATTGTGCCGCTGATCATGCTGCTGATTGCCTTTGCCAATCTCGACGATCCACAGTTCTCCGGCACGCTCGGTCGCCTGTGCTTCATTTTGATTTGCGGTGCGTTAAGTATTGTCACCGTCAGCCTCAAACGTGCAGGCATTCCGCTGTATCTGGATAAAGAGGGCAACGGCGACAACTTCGTTAACCGTATTCTGTGGAACCTGATGATTGCCATCCCGCTGGTAGCGGCATTGGCTTCCTGCATCGGCTATCTGGCGACCGCACAGGCACTGCTGGCGCGCCTGGAAACCTCGGTAGGCATTTGGTTCTTCCTGTTGGTTATTTACCACATTATCCGCCGCTGGATGCTGATCCAACGCCGTCGCATCGCCTTTGATCGCGCCCGCCAACGCCGTGCCGATATGCTGGCGAACCGCGCGCGCAGTGAAGAAGAGAAAGAGCAACAGACTCCCGCCAACGCCGATACGATTGAGATCGATGAACCGAGCCTGGATCTGGATGAGATCAGTGCACAGTCGTTGCGTCTGGTGCGCTCTATTCTTACGTTGATTGCGCTGGTATCGGTGATTGTGCTGTGGTCAGAAATTCACTCGGCCTTTAGTTTCCTCGACAATATCCCACTGTGGGATGCCAGCACCACGGTGCAGGGCGTGGAGAGCGTGCAGCCGATTACGCTGGGCGCGGTGCTGATTGCCATCCTGGTGTTCATTATCACCACTCAGCTGGTGCGTAACATGCCTGCCCTGCTGGAACTGGCGTTGCTGCAACACATCAGCCTGTCACCTGGCACCGGTTATGCCATCACTACCCTGACCAAATACGTGCTGATGCTGATTGGCGGATTAGTCGGCTTCTCGATCATTGGCGTTGAGTGGGCAAAACTGCAGTGGCTGGTGGCGGCGTTAGGTCTGGGATTGGGCTTTGGTATGCAGGAGATCTTCGCCAACTTTATTTCTGGTCTGATTATCTTGTTCGAAAAGCCAATTCGCATCGGCGATACCGTCACCATTCGCGATCTGACCGGCAGCATTACCCGCATCAATACCCGCGCCACCACGATTACCGATTGGGACCGTAAAGAGATCATCGTGCCTAACAAGGCCTTTATCACTGAGCAGTTCGTTAACTGGTCGTTGTCGGATTCTGTCACGCGCGTGGTGCTGACCATCCCGGCTCCGGCACACGTCAACAGTGATGAAGTCACCAACATTCTCAAGCAGGCGGCCGAGCGCTGTACCTACGTGCTGGATATGCCCGCACCGGATGTGTTCCTGGTGGATTTACAGCAAGGCATTCAGCTGTTTGAATTGCGTGTGCACGCAGCTGAGATGGGCCACCGCATGCCACTGCGTCATGAGTTGCATCAGTTGATTCTGCGCGGCTTTGAAGAGCACGGTATTGAGATGCCGTTCCCACCATTCCAGGTGCGTATGGAAACGCTGGGACGTAAAACGTCGGCCAGCAATGGCTCACCGTCCAGCCAGACCTTTAAATCTGGCGGCTTATAAATGACAACGCCCGGCAATCACCGGGCGCTGTTTTTTCTGCTGAGCGTTACTTCACAAACTCTTCGCCCTGCGCGATATCTTTCTTCAGCGTATCCAGCATGCCGCTGAGCGCTTGCTGTTCAAACGCACTCAAAGGACCCAATGGGCGACGTTCCACGATACCGTTCTTGCCGATCAGCAGCGGTTGTGAGAAGAAGCGCGCATATTCGCCATCTCCCTCAACATAAGCGCATTCGACTACATTGGCTTCGCCATGCAGCGCACGCACCAGTGAGAGACCAAAGCGCGCAGCAGCCTGCCCCATGGACAAGGTCGCCGATCCACCGCCGGCTTTCGCTTCCACCACTTCGGTGCCGGCGTTTTGAATACGCTTAGTAAGGTCAGCCACTTCCTGTTCGCTGAAGCTGATGCCTTTAACCTGCGACAGCAGCGGCAAAATTGTCACGCCTGAGTGCCCCCCCACCACCGGGACCTCGATCTCGGTGGGCTGCTTGCCTTTCAAGGCTGCAACGAAGGTGTTGGCGCGGATAATGTCGAGGGTTGAGACACCAAACAGACGGTTCTTGTCATACACGCCGGCTTTCTTCAGCACTTCAGCCGCAATGGCCACCGTGGTGTTAACCGGATTAGTGATCACGCCAATCAGCGCTTTCGGCGCGGTGCTGGCAACCTGCTCGATCAGGTTACGTACAATGCCCGCGTTAACGTTAAACAGGTCGGCGCGATCCATGCCGGGTTTACGTGCCACACCCGCAGAAATCAGCACAATATCGGCTCCCTGCAGCGCAGGTGTCGCGTCTTCGCCACTAAACCCTTCCACCTTCACAGAGGTAGGAATATGGCTGAGATCAACCGCCACCCCGGGCGTGACCGGGGCGATATCATAAAGTGAGAGAGCGGAACCTGCGGGTAATTGAGTTTTGAGCAGCAGTGCGAGCGCCTGGCCAATACCACCGGCTGCACCGAGAACGGCAACTTTCATCCTGAACTCCTTATGAAGGTGGGGCAGAGATATGCCGAAAATCCATCAGGTTACGAGTTTAATCAACTTCTCAGGCGATAGCGACAAACCTGTCGCGCAATAACATGACGCCGCAATCGGCTCCCGAGACATCTCCACTTCAGAAGTCGCCTGAATGATACAATCGCAGCCAGAAGACAATGGACGGCAATGATCATCGATATAGTTGTTACCACTTCAATACTATAACAACATTGCAACCTTCGCTTTGCGCGTCAGCCCGCGATTTTGGCGCAACACAAAACTCTGCTATGATGCCTGTCCGCAGTTGATTAGCGCGATTCGCTCACTACGCTTATTGCATAAAAATTCATCTAAATGCATAATAATTTATCTGCTGCTGGCCTGTTGCCTGCTGCACCCCTCTTTTATTGGTAGCTTATGCGAAACCCATCAAAACAAGACGACTTGATCAAAGCGTTCAAAGCGTTATTAAAAGAAGAAAAATTCAGCTCTCAGGGCGAAATCGTACAGGCGCTGCAGGAAGACGGCTTCGAGAACATCAACCAGTCAAAAGTTTCTCGTATGCTGACAAAGTTTGGTGCCGTGCGCACCCGTAATGCCAAAATGGAAATGGTTTATTGTTTGCCAGCCGAACTTGGCGTGCCGACCACCACCAGCCCATTGAAGAATCTGGTGCTGGATATCGATTACAACGATGCCTTAGTGGTGATTCACACCAGCCCGGGTGCTGCGCAGCTGATTGCACGCCTGCTGGATTCACTCGGTAAAGCGGAAGGCATTCTCGGTACTATCGCGGGGGATGACACCATCTTTATTACCCCTGCGCGTAGTTTCTCCGTAAAACAGCTGCACGATGCCGTGCTGGTTTTATTCGAACAGGAACTATAAAACCCTGGTCTTAACCGGCAGATCATCTGCCGGTAACATCCTTCCTGATGATCCGTTACCCGCCACGCTTGTTACAAAATCCTTTTTTAATAATAAGTTATCGATATAGCTGCCGGTTCTGCATCCGACGAAATATTGGTACGACCTTTTCCCCTTCTTAACCATTCGCGCTATTTTACACTGCTTTACATATTATGCTCAGTGGTTATAGCTTCTTATGGCGTATCAGTCAGCGGGATCGACCATGATCTTTCGCACGAAAAGATAATTTGATGCAGATCATTGTTTTTACGAATAAATAACAGCCAATGGTTAAGAATCAACCGGCTTTAATAACTTCCAGTTCTAAAAAGGTGCCATAAGGATAAAGAATAACAACCAAACATTATTAGCCAGACATTAATTTCATGGGTGATTAGATCTATACTTGTTTTCGTGATGCAAATCACACGAAAGAAAAAGATAAAAACAGAAGACGAGGAAAAATACCATGAACGTTAAAACTACTATCGCAACCCTGAGTGTTCTATCTGCCCTGTCATTTGGTGCTTTTGCAGCAGATTCTATCAATGCCCAACAGGCAGCGAATCTGCAACCTGCCGGCACCATTAGTGTGAGCGGCGTGGGCGGTTCTCCGATGGATATCCATGAGCAGCTGAATGCAAAAGCCGATCAGGAAGGTGTTAAAGCCTACCGTGTGATCGAAGCGAATACCGGCGACAGCTATCACGCCACCGCTGAACTTTATAAATAAGTTTGCTGAACAAGACGCAGTGTGAACGGCGACCCGTTTGAGACGCATTTGCCTCTCAGGTTGCCAAACCCCATTTCAGGAGAGTGAATCATGAAAACCAAATTAGCTATCGCCATCGTAGGTCTGGCTTCCGTATTGTCCTTCGGTGCCAGTGCTGCCAGCCTGGTTTCTAACGAACAAGCCGAGCAACTGCAACCGTTGAATCAGACCATCAGCGTAAGCGGTGTTGACGGTGATCAGACCAACGTCCGTCAGGAACTGTCGCAGAAAGCCGATGCTCAGGGTGCCAGCCATTACCGCATCATTGAGAATAATCGTGGCGACACCTTCCACGTGACTGCAGAACTGTACAAATAAGACTACATCGAACGTCGGGCGCCTGAACGGCGCCAGACAATTGATCGACGACCCGCCTCACCCACCTTTTGCCGCAGGTTGTTGATTACAACGAGGAGAAAAAATCATGAAAATCAAAGCAACCATCGCAGCCGCCAGCCTTCTTTCCTTGTTTGCCTTTGGTGCATCAGCAGCCCAACTGGTAACGGATGAGCAGGCGCAAAATCTGCAACCTACCGGCAGCACTATCACCATCAGCGGTACCGGCGGTTCGCCAATGGATTACCGTTCTGAGCTTTCTCAGAAAGCCGATGCACAAGGTGCCAGTGCTTATAAAGTGATTGAAGTGAAAACCGGCGACAGCTATCACGTGACCGCCGAGCTGTATAAATAATTCCTCGTCAATTCTGACGAACCCTTTGGCCCCGCTCGCCGGGGCCCTTTTTCGGCTTGTCACTTCACATTAAAGCGGAGCTGGCCTTCCAGCTCCTCTTCTGCTTCATCAAACAGCAGGATTAATGCGCCATACCGGCGTTTCTGCCCTGTCCCCAGATTCACAAACTCAATTTCCAGCGGAAGCGGCAACTGCTCCCCAAGTATCGCATCCCAGAGATCGTCAAGATCGCTGATGGCCAGATCCGCCAGCGCAAAACGATCGCTGAACTGGCGATAGAAATGGGCTTGATCGACGATTTCGTCAAAATCAAAACGCTCGGTTCTCATCGTGATTCCCTCTTGCAGGCAGGGCCGCCCGTCAGGCAAGCCCACCAATATGCAGCGCTTTCACTTCCAGGTACTCTTCCATTCCCAGCACCGATCCTTCACGTCCCAAACCGGACTCTTTTACACCGCCAAACGGTGCCAGTTCAGTGGATACGGCGCACTCATTAATGCCAATCATCCCGGCCTCCAGCGCCGCCGAGACGCGGAACACCCGTTGCAGATTTTGCGTATAGAAATAGGCGGCTAATCCGTATTCCGTGTTATTGGCGCGCTGAATGACATCGGCTTCATCATCAAAGCGGAAGCAGGCGGCGACCGGACCAAAGGTCTCTTCCTGGGCCAGCTTCATCCCCTCATGCGCCTCGGCAATCACCGTCGGCTGCCAGAAGTTGCCTCCCAGCAGATGACGCTCGCCGCCAATCAGCAACTTACCGCCTTTGCTCAGCGCATCCTTAACGTGCTCTTCTACTTTTTCCAGCGCCGACTGCTCGATCAGCGGGCCGACTATCACGCCTTCCTCTACGCCATTACCCACTTTCAGCTTGCCCACGGCATCGGCCAGTTGATTGACGAAACGATCGTAGACCGCGTTGTGTACATAAAAGCGGTTAACGCTGACACAGACCTGGCCCGCATTGCGGAATTTGTTGGCTATTGCGCCCTGTACCGCCGCCTCAATATCCGCATCCTCAAACACGATATAAGGCGCATTGCCACCCAGCTCCATCGAGACTTTCTTCATGGTGTCCGCGGCATTGCGCATCAGCGTTTTGCCCACGGCGGTTGAACCGGTGAACGAGATTTTACGTACAGCCGGGCTCGACATAATGGCGTCGCTGATGGCATGAGTATCGCCCGCCACCGCATTCAATACGCCGTCGGGCACACCGGCTTCCTGCGCCAGTGCGACTAACGCAAAGGCACACAGCGGAGTGTTATTGGCCGGTTTGATGATGCCGGTGCAGCCTGCTGCCAGCGCCGGGCCAAGCTTGCGTGTCAGCATCGCCATCGGGAAATTCCACGGCGTGATAGCCGCCACCACACCAATCGGTTCACGTGTTGCCAAAATGCGTGATCCGGGTTTCGCTGGCGGGATGATTTCGCCGTTGGCACGTTTAGCTTGCTCGGCAAACCATTGAATAAAGCTGGCGGCGTACTCGACTTCGCCTTCGGCTTCTTTCAGGGGTTTGCCCTGCTCGGCGGTCATCAGTTGCCCGAGCCAGCTTTTGTTCTCAATGATTAGTTGATACCAGCGATTAAGAATCTCTGCGCGCTGTTTCGCGGTTTTATCACGCCATGCCGGAAAAGCCTGCTGAGCGGCAGCGATGGCCTGCTCGGTTTCCGCCTTACCCGCGCGTGCGACTTTTGCCAGCACTTCGCCGATTGCCGGATTAGTGACGTCAAAGGTGGCACTGGCGTTGTGCCACTGGCCCGCAGCGAAATAGCCGGTTTTGAACAGCGCGTGTTGTTGTAGAGAGGTGGACATTATTCTTCTCCTGCTAGTTTGCATCCTGTCAGGAAAGTATAGATGCCAATATCATCGGGTTTTGTGTCAGCGTGGGATCAAAAAGGCCGCTGCAACGTGCAGCGGCCGATTTCAGATTTGGATGAGGGTGTTTTGGTATTTATCCAGCATCAACGAGAGCCGTTTCACCGGTTCGGTAACGCTCTCCGGTGCCGAATAGTGATGGAGCTTTTCCTGATAAATCTCCAGTTCCTTCAACAAACGCTCAAAGTAGTAGCGCCGCTTGTCATCGCTGGTGGCTGAAATCACGCGATCGGCGGTGTATCGCAACTGACGGTGATAAGCCGAAAGCTCCGCGTTAACCGGCACTTCAGCATTACGCAGTCGCTGATGACCGATAATCAGCGTCAGCGCGATGCGGTATTTGTCGATATCGCCGGGGAACAGATTGAGCAGCAGGAACAGCTGCTGATAGAGCGCGGGCAGATGATTCTCGCGACGGCGCGCCTGATTAGTAGTCAAGGCCGCCACAGCCGCATACATAAAGCGATTCAACAATTTACGGCCGGTACGTGCTTTGGATTTATCGCGAATCAGCAGAATCACCATCATCGCCACAAAGCTGCCGATCCACTGGCCCAACGCATTATCGAGGAAGACGTTGAACTCAAACTTCATCGGATTATCCAGCACCAGCACGTTGATGGTGCCAATCAACGCACCTAACGTACCAATCTGGCGTCGTTGCACGAAGATACCGCCGATAAACCCGAGTGCGCCAATCGCGATACACAACAACAACGCGCTTTGCTGGGTAGCTGGCAGGATATAGATGAAGTAGAGCATGCCGAGTGGTACGGCGAAGGCCATACCGTAGAAGAAGTCTTTCGCCATCATCAACGGATTCGGCATACGCATCGCCAGCGCGGTGATGACGGCCAGCATAACCATACAGCCACTGCCCGAAGTCCAGCCGGTATAGAGCCAAAACAGGGAGCCGAGCGCGGTCGCCACAAAGGTACGCACGCCGTTGATCATCGCATGATGGGTTTCCGCCGAACGCGCCTGAATCACCACTTCGCGCTGCAGGATACTCTCTTCCAGCGTGGTAATGCGGCTGTTACTGCGTACACCATTAATCAGCAGCAGATACTCTGTTGCTGCGCCGACCCAACTTGCCACCGTCATCGGCACATTTTTGTTGCTGACGCTGATCAAACGACGCATCACCTTCATACGCTTATGCACGTCATCGACGTTATGGACGTCTTTCTCAATCAGCAGGCGATACTGCGTCGGAATATAATCCGGACGAGCGTTTTGAATCAGGAAGGTTTCAGCGGCTTGCGTAATTAACGTCAGCGACAGCGTATTCAGCATCTGTAACCGGCGGCTGGTATTTTTCCAGCGCGAAGATTCCATCAGCAATTGGCTACGCATGCCGTTGAGTGCCGTGGTGCGACGTACCAGCGCGCTCCAGGTGCGATCCACCTCGTCTTTATCCGCGTGGGCGACACACAATTGCAGCAGTTTGTAATGCGCCACCAGCAGCGAATCGACTTCAGCATCAATCACTTTTTTGATCGAGCGCGGCGAAAACAACATATCCGCAAGAATCGCACACAGAATGCCAATGACGATTTCACTGCAACGTTCAACGGCATATTGCGGTGCCAGCGTTAAGCCACCGCTGGCATCGGCGGTGACCACGATGATCAGCGCAGTGTAACCAGCCAAACCTAGCGCGTAGGAGTTCTCGACTTTGATCAGCGAGGAGAGCCAGACGCACATGCCCGCCCATAAACAGCACAGCAGCAGCATCACCACCGGCGCACGCACCGTGGCGATCATGATGGTGAGGGCGGCAATACAGCCAATAAACGTACCAATGATGCGCAGAATGCCGCGATAGCGCAGTGCGCCAGAATAGGGATCGCCCCCCGCAGCAAAGGCGGTACCACCAGCAACAATGCCGGCGGTCATCACCGCCCAACGCGGCGTTTCCAGATTAAAGTGAAAGCCAATCATCAGCGCCGCAACCAGCGCAAATGTCAGCTTCACCGGGAAACGCAAAAACTCAATCATAACGCCCTCGCTTAACCAAACTCGCGCAGGCGGTTAAAGAACTGCGTCAACGGCGAGACTTTGGTCTGGCGATCTTTATCACCGGTGATCACTACCGTGGCGGTAGTGCCCGCCGGGAAGCGGCTGCCCGGTTGATCGTCAAGACGAATACGCACCGGTACGCGCTGTGCCAGTCGTACCCATTCGAGGTTGGAATCGATGGTCGCCATACCTTTGCTGTCCACGCTGCTGCTGCTGTTGGTCACGCCCGCCGCGATGCTGTCCACCGTGCCGCGCAATACGGTATTACTGCCCAGCGGGGTGATTTCAGCGCGGAAGCCCGGACGCACGCCATCCAGCTTGGTCTCTTCCATATAAGCCAGCACATAGAATGAGTGCTGCTGTACCAATGCCACGGCAACGGAACCACGGGTGATGAACTCGCCCTGATAAACGTTCAGGTTAGTGACCCAGCCATCTGAAGGCGCTTTGATGGTGGTGCGATCCAGGTCGATCACCGCCAGATCGCGCGTTGCCACCGATTTTGCCAGCTGATGTTCGCTGGTTTGCAGATCATTATTAGCCTGGTCGATGGCTTCACGCGACATGGCACTGGTGCCGAGTTGATTACGGCGCGCCGCTTCACGACGCTTTTCATTGACTAATGCCTGATAATATTCGACATCTGCCTGGGCTTCATCCAGCGCTTTCTGGTAGCGCGGGCGATCCACGACAAACAGCGTATCCCCCTGTTTCACCAGCTGGTTGTCGTGCACCGGCACGTCAGTGATAAGGCCGGTCACGTCCGGCGAGATCGCCACCACATCAGCGGAGAATTTGGCGTCACGCGTCCAGGGCGATTCGGTGTAGAACACCCATGCGCGGAAGATGATCACGATTGCGATGATAACCAGCAGGATAGTAATCGCGTAACGCGCGATTTTTCTTATGAGCGCTTTCACTTAAAAACCTCAGACGAATAGACGGGATACAAGGTAAAACACGCAGCAATACAACGCTGTGTTAAAAAGTGCCGGATGCCACACCAGGTCATAAATTCCGCTGGGCGTCAGCACGCGTTTCACCAGCCAGAACAGCGCCAGAGAAACCAGTAGTTCAATGAAGATGGGCGGAAAACTCAGCCCGAATACGACAAATACCGGAAGCACACTCATTACGGTTCCTTAGTTCGACCTTGCCGGATTGCACCGATACCTGCCCTCATGCCGCATGGCACGTCGGGTTGAGAATCAGGGGATGATTGGGAGACTGATGGCAACATTCAGGCCGCGTTGAGCTAATGATAGCGTATCATCGTGTAAACACAGCCGTGTTAAGGTGCGGTGAACAGACCCAGCGTGCGTATAGTAACGCGCATGACTATACGTTTTCTACATATTGTGAGCTAAATCACTTTTTAGCCAGAGTAAACAATGGAACGACTTAAAGGCATGTCCATTTTCGCCAAAGTGGTTGAATTAGGTTCTTTTACCGCCGCGGCACGTCAGCTTCATCTTAGCGTTTCGTCAATCAGCCAAATTGTCGCCAAACTGGAAGATGAGTTGCAGGTCAAATTGTTAAATCGCAGTACGCGCAGTATTGGTCTGACCGAAGCAGGTAAGATCTACTATCAGGGCTGCCGCCGCATGCTGGCTGAAGCGTCTCAGGTGCACGAACAGCTTTATGCCTTTAATAATACGCCGATCGGTATTCTGCGTATCGGCTGCTCTTCCACCATGGCGCAAAACGTGTTGTCTGCAATGACCAGCGATATGCTGCGCGAATATCCTGGCCTGAGCGTCAATCTGGTTACCGGCATTCCCGCGCCAGATTTGATCGCTAACGGCTTGGATCTCGTAGTCCGCGTAGGCGCGTTGCAAGATTCAAACCTGTTCTCGCGCCGACTGGGCGCGATGCCGATGGTGGTCTGTGCCGCAAAAAGTTATCTGGCACAGCATGGTACGCCAGACAAACCGGGTGAAATCGATAATTTTTCATGGCTGGAGTACAGCGTACGCCCGGATAACACCTTTGAACTGGTCGCACCGGAAGGTCTGGTGACGCGATTGACGCCGCAGGGTCGCTTCGTCACCAATGATTCACAGACGCTGATTCGCTGGCTGAAAGCCGGTTGCGGCATCGCCTATGTCCCCCTGATGTGGGTGATTGATGAGATTAACGCCGGGGAGATCGATATTCTGTTCCCGCAATATCACTCAGAACCGCGTCCGGTGTATGCGCTCTATACCGAGAAAGACAAGATGCCGTTGAAGGTGCAGGTATGTATCGATTATCTGACCGAGTACTTTAAGCAGGTGGCGCAACAGTATCAGCAGCATCGTAAGAGTTAACGGTCTGGGCGCCATACAGGGTGTCCCTACGATGCGCGAAACGACTATTTGTAAGGTGCGCCGTAGGGAAACTCAGACTGTTCGATAATCTGTAGAGTCCGCCATGCGAACATCAACTTACGGTCATTCGTAGAGGCCGCCGTGGAATCATCAGACTCCACGGCCATTCGAAATGGTGCGTCATGGGGACATCAGACTTTACTGTCATTCGGAAGGTGCGCATTGATGCGCACCAGCAATGATTATGCAGTTCCGCCGACGGTGATTTTATCCAGCTTCAGGGTTGGCTGGCCGACGCCGACCGGCACACTCTGCCCCTCTTTACCGCACACGCCAACGCCTTTATCCAGCGCCAGATCGTTACCGACCATTGAGATCTGCTGCATTGCTTCAATACCGGAACCAATCAGCGTTGCACCTTTCACCGGCGTGGTGACTTTGCCGTTTTCAATCAGATAGGCTTCTGAAGTTGAGAACACAAACTTGCCGGAGGTGATATCCACCTGACCACCACCAAAGTTCGGCGCATAAATCCCGTACTCAACGCTGGAAATGATGTCCTGCGGCGTGGATTTACCCGCCAGCATATAGGTGTTGGTCATACGCGGCATCGGCAAGTGCGCATAGGATTCACGACGTCCGTTACCGGTTGGCGGTACGCCCATCAGACGCGCGTTAAGCTTGTCCTGCATATAGCCTTTGAGCACGCCGTTTTCGATCAGGACGTTATACTGGCCTGGCACGCCTTCGTCATCCACTGCCAGTGAGCCGCGCAGGCCTTCGATGGTGCCATCGTCAACCACGGTGCAGAGTTCAGAGGCGACCAGCTCACCCATTTTACCGCTGACGACCGACGTTTCACGACGATTGAAATCGCCTTCCAGACCATGACCGACTGCTTCATGCAGCAGCACGCCCGGCCAGCCAGCGCCCAATACCACCGGCAAGGTGCCCGCAGGCGCGGCCACGGCAGAGAGGTTCACCAGCGCCAGACGCACCGCTTCACGCGCCCATGCATCGGCACGCACATCACCGTTTTCATCGGCATAGAAGAACTCATAACCGGTACGCGCGCCGCCGCCGCTGGAGCCGCGTTCACGTTTACCCTGATCTTCCACCTGCACGCTGATCGACAGACGCACCAGTGGGCGGATATCCGCAGCCAGCGTACCATCGGTCGCCGCCACCAGCACCTGCTCGTACACGCCAGTCAGGCTGGCATTGACTTCCTGCACGCGCGGATCGGCCGCACGTGCCACGGTATCAACACGATGCAGCAGTGCAATTTTGTCTTCGCGCGTCAGGCTGTCCAGCGGATTCACCGGCGCATATAGCGAACGGTTGATCACAGCTGAAAGTGTATGCGCTTTGCCATTGCCCTGCTCACGCACAATACTGCGCGCGGCTGCAGAAGACTGGCGCAGGGCGTTCAGGGTGATTTGGTCTGCGTAAGCGAAACCGGTTTTCTCACCACTGATAGCACGCACACCGACACCCTGGTCAATGTGGTAAGAACCATCTTTAATGATTTTGTCTTCCAGCACCCAGGATTCATGGAAACTGGACTGGAAGTAGAGGTCGGCATAATCCAGACGACGTTCTGAAAGCTGCCCTAACAGGGAAAAAAGGTCCTGCTGATTAATGCTGTTCGCAGCTAGTAACTGCTCACTTACCAGATTCAGAGTCATCGTTTCTCACTCATTATGTGCTCGGATAGTCATAGCCTGCGGCAATTCCCCGACGGCGTCAAATTCACTTCTTGTCGTCTTCGCGCGGTTTGCGCAGCACTTCATTGATTTCCGGTTTATCCAACGGTCCGCTAATGTGATAACGCAGTAGCGAGATCTTATTCCACAGCGGGCCCAATACTTTACTGGCGGCAAATACGGCGGCCCCGATCACCGGGTTGACCACAAAGGCCGTTGCCACTCCCACCGAAGCGGAGATCTCAGGGGCAACGACCGCTTCCATATCAATCTGGCGTTTTGCCAGGTCGATCTGCCCCTGCATGGCGATATCCGCTTCAAGGCCATCAACCAGCAGGTTATCCGTGTGCATCACACCGTTTTCGATCCACGCCGTGCCGTTAATTGAATCGAAATAGAAGCCTTCACTGAAGGTGTCACTGAAATCGAAGCGCAGCTTGCGCAGCAAGGCGTCAAAACTCATCAGGCGCAACAACTGCCCCGCACGCCCGGTGTTCACATCCGCAATCTGGCCTTTGCCAAAATGGGTTTTCAGCGTACCGCTCAACGTTTCCGCTGAAGGCTGCCACGGGGCGGAACGCCAGTGCAGGTCATAATCCACGTTAAACGGCGCGTCACGAAGTGGGGTATTCATCCCAAACCAGTTAACGGCATCATTAATGTTTTTACCGCTCAGACTGCCTTTTAATGAGGTACGCTGATTGCCCGGCTTATTGACCCATTCTCCGTTGATCTTCAGCTTTGCACTGCCGGAATCCACGCTACCGTTAGTAAGTGCTAACGTATCTCCCTGCGGCTGTAATCTGGCCTGCATATGTCCAAACTTCTGCCCGCGCAGCCAGCACTCATCACAGTTTAGCTGCATCGCTGGCCAGTTACTGAAGTCTACTGTGCTGCTGTTGTCACCCAACGGCGAGGCGTTGTTGTCGCTGCTGTTCGCCCATTCTGGATTGTAGTAAAGATAGCTAAGGTCGATTTGCCATGGCGCATGCTGTGCGGTTTGCAAACTGCCTCGCGCTTCGCGGCTTTCCAGCTGGAGTTGTGTGTTGCCGGTCGGCCCTTGTGTGACGGTGGCATTAACGTCATGCCACTGCTGGCCACCGAGCATAAGTGCCGGTGTCCGCAGAGTTACATCGCCTGGTAACAGCGCGCCGCCGACTTCCGTTTCGCCCTGAGCATTACGCGAACCACTGCTTCCCGCCAGCAGCCCCATCCAGGCTTCACCATCCAGCGGCGGTAAATTGAGTTCCATCCCGCGTTTTTCTGGCAGCTTCGGCGTGCTTTTCGCATCGTTGAGCCAGATGCCGCGATCCACGCGCAGCTGAGGTTCGAGAATCCAACGGCTGTTAAAGCGGTTGTGTTCACGCACGCTACCGCTCAGCGTAAATCCTTTCAGATCACCGGTGGCGTTAATGGCGATGGGCATCGCTTCGCCCGACTGCTTATCCAGTGGCGAAGGTAAGTGACTACTTACTGTTTTTGCATCGCCCTGCAAATCGACTTTATAGGTCGCGCCCCCTTTGTGTGGCAGCGTGATGTCGACATTGCCCTGCCACGGCAGACTGCCGCTCAATTGACTGCTGACGCTGGTTGGCAACACTTTCAGTTTCGACGGCTGCCAGTCGCCCAGCAGCTTCACGTTGACACCGAAGTTGTCAGGGTTTTCGGTAGTGGTAAAACTGACGCCAGTGGGCTGACCAAACCAGTTGGCCTGCATCTCTTCACTTTCGAGGTTGCCGTTGTTGTAACGGAAACGTCCGGTGAGGTTTTCCAGCGTGGTGTTTAACGGCTTAATGTGCAGGCTGTTATTGTTCATCACAACATTACCGCTGGCATGTACCAATTCACCATCCAGCGGAATATCGAGATTCAATGAACCGCGCACATTGCCACCGATTTGCAACTGCTGCAGTGCCGCGCCCAACGTCGATTTCAGAGGCGTCTGTTCGAAGTAATCGGCAATCTGCTTGCCCTGACCGCTAAGATCGCCATTAATAATCAACTTCTCTTTGAGGTAGTCCGGGATCACCGCGCTGACGTTACGCGCATCCACTTCTCCCAATTTGGTTTTCTCGGCTTTCATCCACAGGCCGTCGTTAACAAAATCGAGGTCGATATCGAGGTTTTCCAGC
Source organism: Pantoea sp. CTOTU50773 (assembly GCF_032082325.1). Taxonomy (NCBI): domain Bacteria; kingdom Pseudomonadati; phylum Pseudomonadota; class Gammaproteobacteria; order Enterobacterales; family Erwiniaceae; genus Pantoea; species Pantoea sp. CTOTU50773. The sequence continues at coordinate 18,768 of NZ_DAMDQC010000040.1, forward strand.
GCGGGCCAACCGGGCTGGAACTGGAAGGTGGATTGACGCAGCGGCACCCATACTTCAAACATGCCGTCATTGTGCTTAAACGGGAACAGGCTGGGATTACCGGCGAACAACAGCGTGGCATTGTCCACCTTCCCGCCTTTGATCGACTCGCTGAGGAAATGGGTCAGATCATGGCCCATTAGCGGTTCCGGGAAGTAGCGCCAGGCATCACCCGCATCGGTGACGCGAATGCCCGCCAGAATATTCAGCTGTGGCGCTTTGCCGATATTTTGCTGATAGCGGAAATCACCGCGCGCCCACAGGGAACGTGCCTGAACATCAAGATTCTGACCATCCAGCGTGAGGCCGCTGGCATCGCGCTGCCAGTTCAGTTTGCCAGTGATCTGTTGAATTTGCAGTGGCGCCTGGAACATGTCGCCATAAGGCACTTCCGCTTGTCCCATCGCCACATCCAACCGACCGTTACTCACGCTGCCGCTGGCGGTACCGTTTAGATTGCTGATCCCTGGCAACAGCTCCCAATGCTGCCACGCCAGGTTGCGCCATTTGGCTTGCAGGCGGGTTTGTTCGGGCTGATTGAGCGGAATATCCAGCGCCAGCGCATCGATGTTGCCGCGCGGCTGCAATGCACGCCAGTTATCCAGTAACGCAGGGGATAAGGGTTTGAACAGCGGCACCAACGGTGCCAGACGCTCCAGATCCAGTTGCGTGGCACGCACACGCACCTCCGCACCACTGTTGACGCCCAGCATCTGCTGGTCTTCCGGCTTCCACAGCAATGAGAAGTGCCCCGGCGCCCAGGCGATGCCATCAGTGCTGAGTCGGGTTTGCGGGACGGACAAACTCCAGCCATTTTGGAAACGCGCCAGATGCGCGGTTAAGCCATCGACCTGCAGTTGGTGATCGCCCTGTTCGCCGCGCCAGCGTGCACCGCCTTTACTGAGCAACAGGTCACCGGCGTAGACATCGCCATCACGTAGATTCACCCATGCCGCCAAGCTGAAACGGGCACTTTCGAGGCTGGTGTTGTCGCGCAGCCACGGACCGATCCACGGACGCACATCGACGTCCTCCGCTTGCATCCAGATTCGGCCATCGTTGAGTAATCCGTTGGTATCGTTGAGATCGAGTCGCACCTGCACTACACCATGCTGACCGGTAAAGCTGGAGAGATTGACTTCCCCTTCCGCACGGTGACGCGTGCTTTCGTTGAGCCAGGTCAGGCGCGGAATCGCCAGCTCAGCGTGCTGGCCAGAGGGCGTGAGAAAACGGATGCTGCTATCACGCAGATCAAAGTGGTCAAACTGGCGCAGAAACAGATCGTTGATTTGCGCCGGCTTAAAGCTATTTTTTTGTTGATCGCTGGTGAGCAGCGGATGATTGGTTTCGAGACGCAGTTGCCAGAAGGTAAGATCACGGAACTGCCAGCGCCAGTGCAGCAGCGATTGCCATACGTTAAGCGCCAGATTTACGCGGCCAATGGTGAGTTTGCCATCTTCAGGCATCACAACGTTGAGATTACGCACCTGCAGGGTTGGGCCGAAGTTCTCCCATTTACCCTGCAGCTCGCTGGCATCCACCGTCACTCCGCTGACGCGTGAAATCGTCTGCAGTATGTCGCTGCGATAGCTGTTGAGATGCGGCATCACGAGGCGCAACCCGCTGACTAGCAGCGCCACAATAACGATGATTGCGGCGAGCAGCAGTAACAAAATCCTCGGCAACCGCCTCACACACCTCTCCTTGCTTCCCGTTGAATAACGGCGTTCAGCCTCACGACTTACATCATGACGACGTCAAACTGCTCCTGAGTATAGAGCGGCTCAACATGGACTTTAACCTGCTTACCGACAAAGATTTCCACTTCAGCCAGCGCATGTGACTCTTCGCTTTTTAACGCCTCGCCCACTGCCGGGGAAACATAAACGAGGAAACGATCGGAATCATAAGCATGATGCACACGCACGATTTCGCGCATGATTTCGTAGCAGACCGTTTCCACCGTTTTCAGCGTGCCGCGCCCTTTGCACACCGGGCAATCGGCACAGAGCACATGTTCAATACTTTCCCGCGTGCGTTTGCGCGTCATTTCCACCAGACCGAGCGCCGAGAAGCCGTTGATACCGGTTTTCACCCGATCTTTGCTCAGCGCACTTTCCAGCGAATGCAGTACGCGGCGACGATGGTCGTCATTACTCATATCGATAAAATCGATGATGATAATGCCGCCCAAATTGCGCAGACGCAGTTGGCGAGCAATCGCCTGTGTGGCTTCAATGTTGGTGTTGAAGATGGTTTCGTCGAGATTACGATGCCCAACAAATGCACCGGTATTAATATCGACGGTGGTCATGGCTTCGGTTTGATCGATGATCAGATAGCCGCCCGACTTGAGTTCAACCTTGCGCTCCAGTGAGCGCTGGATTTCATTCTCAACATCAAACAGATCGAAGATTGGCTGTTTGCCGCTGTACAGCTCCAGCTTGCTGGCCATTTCCGGGATATATTCGCCGGTAAATTCCACCAGCAGATCGCAGGTCAGACGTGAATCAACGCGAATGCGATCCAGCGCTGCGCCGGCAAAGTCGCGCAGCACGCGCTGTGCCAACGCTAATTCACCGTACAGCAGACAGCGCGTCTGATTACGTTTTTTGCGCTCGCTGACTTTGGTCCACAGACGCTTGAGGAAGGCGGCATCCTGCGCCAGATCTTCCTCACAGATGCCTTCGGCAGCAGTACGAATAATAAAGCCGCCGAGATCGTCACAGTAGGCCGCCACGACGGCTTTCAGGCGATCACGTTCGGCTTCGCTTTCAATGCGTTGTGATACTCCAACGTGTGATGCACCTGGCATAAACACCAGATAACGAGAAGGCAACGTAATATCAGTGGTGAGTCGTGCACCTTTGGTGCCGAGCGGATCTTTCACCACCTGTACCACCAGATCCTGGCCGGGACGCACCAGCTCGCTGATATCGCGTACGACAAAGTTTTTCTTCTCATCACCCGCCACGCATTCGGTGTGCGGCATGATGTCAGAAGCGTGCAGGAAGGCGGCTTTATCCATGCCGATATCGACAAACGCAGCCTGCATACCGGGCAACACGCGGCTGATGCGACCTTTATAGATATTCCCCACGATACCGCGCCGTGCTTCGCGCTCGATGTGGATTTCCTGCAAAATGCCGCCATCAATATAGGCGACACGGGTTTCAGAAGGTGTAACGTTAACCAGCAGCTCAGCCGTCATCTTGTCCCCTTAACGCACGCAGTGACTGAAAGTGGCTCAGCAACTCATTGGTTTCAACCAGCGGTAATCCCACTACGGCGTGATAGCTTCCATTAATCTTGCGGACAAAATTGCCGCCCAGACCCTGTATTCCGTACGCGCCGGCTTTGTCCATCGGCTCGCAGCTGGCAATATAGTGCGAGATTTCTTCTGCCGTGATATTGCGGAATGTCACATCAGTGGTGACAAGGCAATCCAGCTCGCGTGCACTGTCAGCCAGCGCGACGGCGGTCATCACCTGATGCGTTTGCCCGGAGAGTTGACTCAACATCTGCGCTGCGTGTGCAGCATCGCGCGGCTTTTCCAGCACGTCATTGTTGAGTACCACGATGGTATCTGCACCCAGCACCGGTAAATCCTGCGGCGCGACCGCCACGCCAGCTCGCGCTTTGTCCAAAGCCAGACGGCGAACATACACTTCCGCCGCTTCTTCTGGCTGGCGCTGCTCTTCAACGTCCGTAATCAGACGTTCAAACTGCAGACCCAATTGCGTGAGCAGTTCACGTCGACGCGGTGAACCGGATGCGAGATACAGGCTTATCATAGTCTTCCTTACTGAACAGCGAACTGTCGGCGAATCTTTCTCATTAATAAGAATAGCCAGGGCCACAGAATGCCGTCGACCACACTGCTCCAGAAGATTTCCGGGCGAAATGAGACGTTGATGACCAGGAATTCAGCCCAGAAAACAATGACATCCACCGCGAGCGACAGCACCATAACCATTAATGCCTGCTGCCACAACGCCAGATTTCGGAATAGCTGAAATTTGAAGGCCACCAGATACGCGATGATGCTGAACGCCAGCGCGCGCACCCCCAGCGTCGAACCGGCCACCAGGTCCATCACGGCCCCTAAAAAGAAGCCTGTACCAACATTAACCCGGTGCGGTAATGCCAGAACCCAGTAAACCAGGATCAACAAAAGCCATGAAGGCCGGAACATGTAGATTTGTTCCGGCCAGGGCATGATTTGCAGAATGAGGGCAATCAGAAAGGACAGCCAGATAACCCATCGGCCCTGGCTGCGATATCGACTCAAGGCTGGCCTCCGCGTGTGTTCGCTGGGATCCCTTGCGAACGACTGCTGTTAGCGGGTGCCGGCGGCCCCATTTGCTGCGTAGGCTGCATCATATCCGGTGCCGGTGGGCCCATTTCGCCTGCTGGCGGCAAGACCTGCGGCATCATCTGCATCAGACGCTCATTCGCCACGCGGTGAACTTCATCTGGTGCCATTGGCATGTCGCCATTCTTATCCGCGCCCCACAACAGCAGCAGGTAACGCAGACGTTGCAGGCCAGCCGTCGGATGCGCCTGAATCACGGTGTAGGCACGTTGGGTATCGACTTTCACGGAAGAGACCACTCCAACCGGGTAGCCTTCAGGGAAACGCCCGCCGAGACCTGACGTCACCAGCACATCGCCGACACGAATGTCGGTGTTGCCCGGCAGATGTTCCAGCTGCAAATCTTCACTGCAGCCGTTACCCGCCGCAATCACGCGAATATCATTACGTAACACCTGAATCGGCAACGCATGCGAAGCATCACAAATCAGCAGTACACGGCTGGTCACCTGACCCACAGCCACCACCTGACCCACTACACCTTTATCACTGATCACCGGCTGGCCTTCGTAAACACCGTTTACGCTGCCTTTATCGATAACCACCTGATCGGTATACGGATCGGTGCCGGTTGAAATCACCTGGGTCACCATCTTGTGCTCATCCTGACGCAGCGGCGAGCCGAGCAGCTCACGCAGACGTGCGTTTTCCTGCTTGTATTGCCCCAGCATCAGCAGGTCACTGTTTTTCAGGAAGAGCTCACGGCGCAGCGCTTTGTTTTCCAGCTCGAGCTGCTGGCGTGAAGCCAGCGTTTCTGAGACGCCGTCAAGAAGCTGTCGCGGCCCATTGGCCAGAAAATAAAATGGACTTACCGACGTGTCCAGGTAGTTGCGGATCTGGGAGAAGGAGCTCACGCGGCTGTCTGCGATAATAATCGCGATAGCCACAATGACTGCCAGAAAGAGACGCAACTGCAGGGAAGGCCCCCTGCTAAAAATCGGCTTCATAAATTCTGCGTGTTCCTCGACATCAGGGAAGAAGCGCCAGTCTTATGACTAACGCCTCCAGGGCTGGACGCATCTCGCCGTCGTGCGCAGCGTCGATAGGCGCGACTCCCTGCGCAATTTGACCACGGTCTCAGCCGATGAGGATTTACTCCTCGCTGAACAAATTGCCGCCGTGCATGTCGATCATTTCCAACGCTTTACCACCGCTGCGCGCGACGCAGGTCAGTGGGTCTTCTGCAACGACAACCGGAATACCGGTTTCTTCCATCAGCAGACGATCCAGATTGCGCAGCAATGCGCCACCACCGGTCAGCACCATGCCGCGCTCGGAGATATCAGAAGCCAGTTCTGGTGGGCACTGTTCCAGCGCGACCATCACTGCACTCACGATACCCGTCAACGGCTCTTGCAGCGCTTCGAGGATTTCATTGGAGTTCAGGGTAAAACCACGCGGTACACCTTCTGCCAGGTTACGACCACGTACTTCAATTTCGTGTACTTCATCACCCGGATAGGCAGAACCAATGCCGTGCTTGATACGTTCCGCAGTGGCTTCACCAATCAGTGAACCGTAGTTGCGGCGCACATAGTTAATGATAGCTTCATCGAAGCGGTCACCACCGATACGTACAGAAGAAGAGTAGACCACGCCGTTCAGGGAGATAACGGCCACTTCAGTGGTACCACCACCGATATCCACCACCATCGAACCGGTTGCTTCAGATACCGGCAGGCCTGCACCAATTGCGGCAGCCATCGGCTCTTCAATCAGAAACACTTCGCGCGCGCCTGCACCTTGTGCAGATTCACGGATAGCACGGCGCTCAACCTGAGTGGCGCCAACCGGTACGCAGACCAGCACACGTGGGCTTGGACGCATAAAGCTGTTGCTGTGCACTTGCTTAATGAAGTGCTGGAGCATTTTTTCAGTCACGAAGAAATCGGCGATCACGCCATCTTTCATAGGACGGATGGCCGCGATGTTGCCTGGAGTACGACCCAGCATCTGCTTGGCGTCATGACCTACGGCCGCAACGCTCTTTGGCGAACCGGCACGATCCTGACGAATGGCAACCACGGAAGGCTCGTTCAGCACGATGCCTTGCCCTTTAACATAAATCAGGGTATTGGCGGTACCCAAGTCGATGGACAAGTCGTTGGAAAACATGCCACGAAATTTCTTAAACATAACGAAAGGATAATCCTGCAAGCTGGGGGCGGAAAATAAAATCCGCCTACTTTACCAACCACGCGAAGCCGCTACAAGGCGCAAAAACGTTCTGCTTCGGTGAAAAAATACGCTGAATAATTTTTTGGGCCGATTCGCTTATCCCTGGCCGCCGTTAAATAGCGCTAAGCCGCCCTATTAAACGTAAATTCCCCCTTAATCACCGGGCGAATTTCGACATAAAATCTAACATTTCCAGCCATCATAAGCGCGGACGTAATCCACCAAAGGGCAGAAAAAGGCCCCTCAGCGCTACTTTACTGGCTGAAGACCTAAATTCGATAACGTTGTGAATGTTTTTTCACGTTACTGTTCACCGGCAATGATGGGGCAAAGAAGTCACCCTGCCCACCTGCCACGCCCAGATTCGCCAGCGTTTGCCACTCCGCGCGCGTACGCACGCCCGCAGCAAAAACTTGTGTCGAGGTGGATTTGCACACTTCCAGTAAACTTTGCACAAATAACTGGTTTTCAGTACGACGTTCAATATTACGTACCAGCCCCGGATCGAGTTTGATCACTTCGATTGGGAACTGCTTGATATAAGCACTGCTCACCACGGTCATGCCCGCCTGATCCACCGCCACACGGCAACCAAACGCGGTCAACATTTGGAAAACCGGCACTAAGCGATTGATGTGTTGACAAACATCAGCCTCAGCAAGTTCAAATAAAAAACGTTTTCTTTGCGATTTTGTACATTGCAGCAAAAGCTTTTGCAGCCAGCGCTGAAATGGACGCTGTAATAAGGAGTCAATATTGACGGGTAACGCCAGCGTTTCATCAGGCCACACTTCAGAGAGTGCCGCGATTCGCGTCACCAGTTGGCGATCCCAACTGTCGGTCAAACCCAGTTGCAGCACCAGTGGCATAAACTCGGCCGACACCACTTCTTTGTCGCCATCGAACACGCGCGCCAGCATTTCACGGTGGTGCACTTTGCCATCCAGCAACACAGCCGGTTTTTGGTAAAGACGTGGGCCGCCGCGATTAAGCGTGTTTTCCAGCAGCGTTCGCCAGCGCACACTACCACGTCCCATGTCTAAGGTATTGCCTTCACCGACTGACCAACTGTTACCGCCCTGCAAGGCGGCACGACGGGTCGCCATCTCGACATTTTCCATCACCTGCGGCACGGTTTCTCCGCTGCGCCAGGCGCTGATGCCAATGTGGATTAAATCATCGCGATCGACCATACGCATCGGCGGCAATGAGTCGACCGCGTTGATCAACTGATCGGCGATACTGTTGGCCTCTTTGAGCGTGCGGTGCGGCAATAACACGGCAAAATCGCTGCGGAAATAGCGTGCCAGTAAAGCGCCTGGATATCGCAGAACAAATGTCGACAGCATATTAATCAGGTCAAACAGGTATTCATCCACCAGCGTTTGGCCCAGCGTTTCATGAAGCGTGTCGAGATCGGGCAGGCGCACCATCATCACCACGCCATGCGTGCCCACATCTTCCTGATCTTCCAGCAGCGTGGCTAACTGGTTATCGAAGAACAGGCGGTTATTCAGGCCGGTGCGTGAATCCTGTGCGGCAAACGTACGGATAAGCGTATCAATGCGCAAGCGCTGCTCGCCCGCTTCCTGAAGATCGTTAAGCAAAGTGTCAATGGCGCGACTGGCTTTTGGCGGCCATTCGGCATAATGGCCGACGTAGGGCACGCGCTCACCCGCCAGAATACGCTCGGAGCGAGCTTCTAAACGCTCCATGTGCTGCCAGCGACGATTGATCCAGCGATGCGTCATCACCAGTAAAGCCGACATAATCGCCACCACGCTGAGCAGGACAATCAGCGTATAGGCACCGGTAAAGGAACGGAACCAGGTTTTCGCAGGATCGAGTACCACTACACGCAGCTCAAGGCCGGGAGAGTGCACTAACGGAAGATCGAACTGAATAAAACGATTCGGCTCATCTTCGAGCATAGGATTTTCATGGCGAGCGAGTTGAAACACCACGGTATTGCCGTTATGCATCTCAATTTGTTCCGCATTGATCACCGGCATGATGCGCGTCAACCACTGCGTCAGTTCTTGTGGCGATTGCGTTGTCAGCGCTTTATCGACTTCGGTCGCTAGCGTATTGACGCGTGTTTCAACGCGCTGTTGCGATAGCCAGATAAAACTAAAAGCGCAGCCGACCAGCATCAATAACATTGCCAGTAAGCTTAATAATGTAATAAACGCAGAAAACTTAGTTGTTAATCGCATCCCTGTGCCTGTATCACTGCGGTTCTAAACGGTCGCCATCCGACGGCGCCAACCTGCTCATTGGCGTAAACCTGAGCAAAATAGCACAAAACATCGTCTGAATCAGCGCCAGACGCGCATCAAATTAGGCGGTGCGCCATGCTAATCGGACCTGCGGCGCGAGTATAGCCGCAAAGTGTGATGGCTTGCGTTTCACACGGACTTTTTCGTCCTATTCTCAACAGAGCCCGCTTGCCAGGAAATTTCATATTTTTCCGGGCAAAGTGGCGTGTCCAGCGCGAGTTGATCATGCTGAGTACAACACCACCTTTTTCGCCGGAGAATGCCATGAAGCTGAAGCAATACCTTACCGAATCCGACGTGACGCCCGAGAGCATCTTTAATATGCGCCGCCGTCAGGTGTTGAAAGCGCTGGGATTAGGCGCCGCTGCGGCAAGTTTACCCGGCGCGGCGCAGGCAGATGTGCTGAGCTGGTTTAAAGGCAATGACCGTCCACCTGCCCCCGCAGGTCGCGATCTGCAATTTACCAAACCCGCGCAGTATCAGGCCGATCTGCCGATGACACCGTTTGACAAGGTTTCTGGCTATAACAACTTTTATGAGTTTGGTCTGGATAAGGCCGATCCAGCTGCCAACGCCGGCACGCTGAAAACTGAGCCCTGGCAGTTGCGCATTGAAGGTGAAGTGGCGAAACCGATCACGCTGGATATGGACGACATCTTTAAACGTTTTGCCATGGAGCAGCGTATTTATCGCATGCGCTGTGTTGAAGCGTGGTCGATGGTGATCCCTTGGGTGGGCTTTGAGCTGAATAAATTACTCAAACTGGCTGAACCCACCAGCAATGCCCGCTTTGTCGCCTTTCAGACGTTATATGCTCCGGACCAGATGCCAGGTCAGAAAGATCGCTTTATTGGCGGTGGGCTGGATTATCCGTATGTGGAAGGGTTGCGTCTTGATGAAGCGATGCACCCTCTCACACTATTAAGCACCGGCGTGTACGGTAAAGCGCTGCCGCCACAGAATGGCGCCCCGATTCGCCTGACGGTGCCGTGGAAATACGGTTTCAAGGGCATCAAATCCATCGTTAAAATCACCCTGACGCGCGACCAGCCTCCTACCACATGGAATCAAATCGCCAATAACGAATATGGATTTTATGCCAACGTTAACCCCCATGTGAATCACCCGCGCTGGTCGCAGGCCACCGAGCGTTTTATTGGTTCCGGCGGCATTCTGAATGTCGAACGCCAGCCAACCCTGCTGTTTAACGGCTACGCTAAAGAGGTGGCTTCACTGTATCGCGGGCTCGATTTACGGGAGAATTACTGAGTGCGACTGACGTTACGCCATATCACCCTGTTAAAAGTGGTGCTGCATCTCGCGGCTTTCCTGCCGTTTGTGTATCTGTTTATGGCTGCCAGCCAGGGTTGGTTAAGTGCCGACCCGGCGAAAGATATCCAGCATTTTACCGGCAGAATGGCGTTAAAGTTGCTTTTGGCGACGCTGCTGGTGAGCCCACTCACGCGTTACCTGAAACAGCCTCTGCTGATTCGCACCCGCCGCCTGCTCGGCGTGTGGTGTTTTGCCTGGGCATGTTTGCATTTGACCAGCTATTACCTGCTGGAACTGGGTTATAACCACCTGCAACTGCTGGGTAGTGAGATCGTTTCACGTCCTTATCTGTTACTGGGTATGATCTGCTGGCTGGTGCTGTTTGCCCTCGCCATCACCTCATTTCAACGTGCCCAACGTAAGCTTGGCCGTCGCTGGCAAACCCTGCACAACGGCATCTATCTTGTCGCGATCCTCGCACCTATCCACTATCTTTGGTCGGTGAAAGTCTTCTCCCCGCAGCCCTGGATTTATGCGCTGGTGGCTTTAGTGCTGTTAGGTTGGCGTTACAATAAGTTGCGTAAACTTCTGCATCGATAATCCCCGCATGGTTGTCTTCCTGCTGTGAAATCTGATAAAAGGTGTGGCCTTCGGGCCGCATCGGATCAACTTCGCAGATAAGACCAGTATTTTGCTGCGAATTGCGACGAAACGGATATAATGCCCGGCTTTATTGCAAGCGAAGTCGTCTTTTTCACTCTCAGGAGTGACAAACGACAGATGTCGCGGTATTTTACGCGATGCCTTACTGATTGCAGGAGATAGCAGCAAGATGGCGCACGAATTTCACATACTGCTTTTAAACGGCCCCAACCTGAATTTGTTGGGAACGCGCGAGCCTGAGAAGTATGGGCACACCACGTTGGCAGAAATTGTCAGCGATTTGACCCAGCAGGCCGATCAGCACCATGTGAAATTGAGTCATTTGCAATCGAATGCAGAGTTTCAGTTGATTGATCGTATTCACGAGGCCCGTGGCAATGTGGATTACATCATCATCAACCCGGCTGCATTCACGCATACCAGCGTTGCACTGCGTGATGCCCTGTTGGCGGTTAGCATCCCTTTTATTGAGGTGCATCTCTCGAACGTGCATGCACGTGAGCCGTTCCGACATCACTCCTATCTTTCTGATGTATCTGCTGGCGTCATTTGTGGACTTGGCGCTGATGGATACTCATGGGCTTTACAAACGGCAGTAAAACGCCTGTCACATTCCAATTAAACAGAGTACGGAACCACACTCATGGATATTCGTAAAATTAAGAAACTGATCGAACTGGTAGAAGAGTCTGGCATCTCCGAGCTGGAAATCTCTGAAGGCGAAGAGTCAGTTCGTATCAGCCGTTCACCTGCGAACGCTGGCTATCCGGTCATGCAACAGGCTTATGCTGCGCCAGTGATGCAGCAGCCTGCGCTGGCGACCGCCGTTGCACCTGCAGCCGCTGCGCCGGCTGAAGCCGCTAAGCCGGAAATCACCGGCCACATCGTGCGTTCTCCGATGGTCGGCACTTTCTACCGTACCCCAAGCCCGGATGCGAAAGCCTTCGTGGAAGTGGGCCAGAAAGTCAACGCGGGCGATACCCTGTGCATCGTTGAAGCGATGAAAATGATGAACCAGATCGAAGCCGATAAATCCGGCGTTGTGAAGGCGATTCTGGTGGAAAGCGGCCAGCCGGTTGAATTTGACGAGCCGCTCGTCGTCATCGAATAACGAGGCGAAGCATGCTGGATAAAATTGTCATTGCTAACCGCGGTGAGATCGCTCTGCGTATTCTCCGCGCGTGTAAAGAATTAGGCATCAAGACCGTTGCGGTTCACTCAACCGCTGACCGCGACCTGAAGCACGTGCTGCTGGCGGACGAGACCGTCTGCATCGGCCCGGCACAGTCGGTCAAAAGTTACCTGAACATCCCTGCACTGATCTCCGCCGCCGAAATCACCGGCGCCGTGGCGATCCACCCGGGCTACGGCTTCCTCTCTGAGAATGCCGATTTCGCCGAGCAGGTTGAGCGCTCTGGTTTTATCTTCATCGGCCCAAAAGCTGACACCATCCGCCTGATGGGCGACAAAGTGTCTGCGATCACCGCCATGAAGAAAACCGGTGTGCCAACCGTGCCAGGATCTGACGGCTCGCTGACCGATGACATGGATAAAAACCGTGCCATTGCTAAACGCATCGGCTACCCGGTCATCATCAAAGCCTCTGGCGGCGGCGGCGGTCGTGGTATGCGCGTGGTGCGCAGTGAAAAAGATCTGGAACAATCCATCGGCATGACGAAAGCGGAAGCCAAAGCGGCTTTCAACAACGACATGGTCTACATGGAGAAATTCCTCGAGAACCCGCGTCACATCGAGATTCAGGTGATGGCCGACGGCCAGGGCAACGCCATCTATCTGGCGGAACGTGACTGCTCAATGCAGCGTCGTCACCAGAAAGTGGTCGAAGAAGCACCAGCGCCGGGCATCACGCCGGAACTGCGTCGCTTTATCGGCGAGCGCTGTGCCAAAGCCTGTATCGATATCGGCTACCGCGGTGCGGGTACCTTCGAGTTCCTGTACGAAAACGGTGAGTTCTACTTCATCGAGATGAACACCCGTATTCAGGT
>NZ_DAMDQC010000041.1:0-31325 GCF_032082325.1 Pantoea sp. CTOTU50773
TACCAGCAGAGGAAACCAGCTTGATCTTCTCACGAATACCTTTAGCCATGATTCAATTCCTTAGTACTTAGTACTTCTCACCACGGGCGCGGATTTCGGTCAGAACCGTATCAATGCCCTTTTTATCAATAACACGCATACCTTTAGCAGATACACGCAGAGTAACGAAGCGCTTTTCGCTCTCAACCCAGAAACGGTGAGAGTGCAGGTTCGGCAGGAAACGGCGTTTCGTCGCGTTCATTGCGTGGGAACGGTTGTTACCCGTTACCGGACGCTTTCCAGTTACCTGGCAGACTCGTGACATTTCTATTCTCCAAAAATCAAATCAGCTCGAGCTTTAAAAACTAGGTTTTGGCCGCCTCGTCAGGCCTTAGCCCGCCCAAGCGAGTTCCATGTGAACCCGCTAAGCTGGCCCAAACGCCAAACCCGAGATTCTCAAAGGTGGCGTAGTATACGCCGCTCAGCCCAAGTGCTCAAGTCCCGAACAAATAAAGATCCCGATGGATCGCGCGGAAATGCATCATTTCTGCGCAATCGGATGGTTATTTTACAGCCAACCGCGCTCAGCGAAGGAGGTATAATCGCCGTGACCGATCACCAAATGATCAAGTAAGCGAATATTCAGCAGCGCGCAAGCCTGCCCGACTTTACCGGTAATATCACGATCGGCGCGACTGGGCTCGGCTATGCCGGAAGGATGATTATGCGCCAAAATCACGGCGGCCGCGTTGAGTTTTAACGCTTCGCGCACAATTTCACGTGGATGCACTTCGACACTGGCAATACTGCCGGTAAACATCTTTTGCGCCTGCAAAACCCGATGCTGATTATCCAGGAATAGCGCCATAAAAACCTCTCGCTCCTGATGCGCCAGCACGCTTTGCAAGTAATGCCTTGTCACCTGTGGATTCTCCATCACATTTTCTCGCGCCAGCTGACTGGCGAAAAAACGTCGCCCCAGTTCAGCCACTGCATGCAGTTGGGTAATTTTGGCCGTGCCTACGCCTTTAATCACGCTCAGTTCTGTTTCATTTGCGGTCATGATGCGATATAGCGAGCCAAACTCGTTAAGCATTTGTCGCGCCAGCGCCATCACCGGAATACCGTGGCTGCCGGTGCGCAAAAAAATCGCTAACAGTTCTGCATCGCTCAATGATTCTGCGCCTGTGATGGCCAGTTTTTCTCGTGGGGCCAGTTCCGTCATGACATTCTCCTTCCTGGGTCAGGGCGATTGTGCGTATTTGCCAGGAGGCATACCAGCAAGCCGGTCGTGATTTCAGAGCCATCTCGCAAAGGGCGCAGGCCGTGAAAAGGCGGTCGCTGGATTTTGTGATAAAGTTGCCTGCATCTGCCGCATCACAGCGGCAATCCGTTTTGAGTTGAGGCAAAGAACATGACGGGATTAGCCGGAAAAAAAATTCTGCTCGGCGTCAGCGGCGGTATTGCTGCTTATAAAACACCCGAGTTGGTTCGTCGTCTGCGCGATCGTGGCGCAGAGGTGCGTGTCATGATGACTGATGCAGCGAAAGCCTTTATCACTCCGCTCAGCTTACAAGCCGTTTCCGGATATCCGGTGCTGGATGATTTACTCGACCCTGCCGCTGAAGCCGCTATGGGCCATATCGAGCTGGCGAAATGGGCTGATCTGATTGTACTGGCCCCCGCGACCGCCGATTTGATTGCACGCATCACGGCAGGGATGGCTAACGATTTGGTGACCACCGCCTGCCTCGCCAGCGCAGCACCTCTGGCGATCGTGCCGGCCATGAATCAGCAGATGTACCGTGCGTCTATCACCCAGGAGAATCTTCAGCGTCTGGATCAGCGAGGCGTTCTGATTTGGGGGCCGGACAGCGGCAGCCAGGCCTGCGGCGATGTAGGTCCCGGCCGCATGCTTGATCCGCTGGCAATTGTCGCTCATGCGCTGGAGTGGGCCGCGCCCGTCAACGATCTGCAACATCTCAACATTATGATCACCGCGGGCCCAACCCGTGAGGCGCTGGACCCGGTTCGTTACATTAGCAATCACAGCTCCGGTAAAATGGGATTCGCCATTGCCGCCGCCGCCGCAAAACGTGGCGCAACGGTGACACTGGTGGCGGGCCCGGTCACACTGCCTACGCCCGCTGGCGTCACGCGCGTTGATGTGGGGAGTGCACTGGAAATGGAAGCGGCGGTGATGGCGCAAATCAGCCAACAACATATTTTCATTGCCAGCGCTGCCGTGGCAGACTACCGGGCGGCAAACATTGCCGCAGAGAAAATCAAAAAACAGGGTGGCGATGATAACGTCACGCTGCAGTTGGTGAAGAACCCGGATATTGTCGCAGGCGTAGCGGCATTACAGAAACATCGCCCTTATGTGGTGGGATTTGCTGCCGAAACCCAGAATGTGGAAGAATACGCGCGGCAAAAACGGGTGCGAAAAAATCTGGATCTGATCTGCGCGAACGATGTGGCGCAGGCAGGACAGGGATTCAATAGCGACACCAATGCTCTTCACCTTTTTTGGCAGGAAGGAGAGAAAGTCTTACCGCTCAGTGATAAGACGCTCCTTGGCCAACAATTAATAGACGAGATTGTCAGCCGTTATGATGAAAAAAATCGACGTTAAAATTCTGGATGCGCGCGTGGGTAACGAATTCCCACTGCCAACTTATGCCACCTCGGGTTCTGCGGGTCTCGATCTGCGTGCTTGCCTTGATGGTGCACTGGAGATCTCCCCAGGCATGACCACGCTGGTGCCAACTGGTCTGGCGATTCACATTGCTGACCCTGCGCTGGCCGCTGTGATTTTGCCCCGCTCAGGTCTGGGCCATAAGCATGGAATCGTGCTGGGCAACCTGGTGGGCTTAATCGACTCCGATTATCAGGGCCAACTGATGGTCTCCGTCTGGAACCGTGGTCAGGATAGCTTTACGCTGCAGCCTGGCGACCGTTTGGCACAACTGGTCTTTGTTCCGGTGGTACAAGCCGAATTCAACCTGGTGGAAGATTTTGACACCAGCGATCGCGGCGCCGGCGGTTTTGGCCACTCTGGTCGTCAGTAACACGCGACACTTTTCGCAAGCCATCTTTTTATCTCTCGTCGCTACGGGCCAAACTGCTTGTGGCTGACGAGGCAGTATTGCCTGTTTTTGGTGAATTTCAGGGGTCTTGAAGGTCATGGCAGAAAAAAAAGCCGCGAAACGGAATCGTCGCGAAGAGATTTTGCAGGCGCTAGCGCAAATGCTGGAGTCGGGCGATGGCAGTCAGCGAATCACCACCGCCAAGCTGGCAGCCAATGTAGGCGTTTCGGAAGCGGCACTCTACCGCCACTTCCCGAGCAAAACGCGTATGTTCGACAGCCTGATCGAGTTTATTGAAGACAGTCTGATTACCCGCATCAATCTAATCCTGAAAGATGAGAAAGAAACACTCGCACGACTGCGTTTAATCGTGCAGCTGATTCTGGGATTTGGTGAGCGTAATCCGGGGCTGACACGCATTTTGACTGGCCACGCGCTGATGTTTGAACAGGATCGCCTGCAAGGGCGTATCAATCAGTTGTTCGAACGCATTGAGGTGCAGCTGCGTCAGGTGATGCGAGAAAAGAAAATGCGTGATGGGGAAGGCTTCCAGACTGATGAAACGCTGCTGGCGAGCCAGTTGCTGGCGTTCTGCGAAGGGTTGCTTTCCCGCTATGTGCGATCTGAATTCCGCTATCGCCCAACCACTGATTTTGACAGCCGCTGGCCACTGATTGCGGCACAGTTAGTTTAGCGATTCATCAGGCGCGCCCATGATTGGGCGCGCGATAAAATACCTTGGTTCATCATCCGGTCGCCAGCGATGGCGGCCGTGATAAAGCCGCGGTGTTAAATACCGTACTCTTTACGATACGCCCGCACTTTCGCCAGATGGTCTGCCATTTCCGGCTTCTCTTCCAGATAATCAATCAGTTCCGCGAGCGTAATGATCGCCGTGACCTTGCACTGATAGTCACGTTCCACTTCCTGAATGGCGGAGATATCACCACGGCCGCGCTCCTGGCGATCCAGCGAAATCATGACGCCCGCCAATGTGGCATTGTGCGCGCTGATGATATCCATCGATTCACGAATGGCGGTACCCGCGGTGATCACATCATCCACCAGCATCACCTTACCCTGCAGCGGGCTACCGACCAGCAAGCCGCCTTCACCGTGGTCCTTGGCTTCTTTACGGTTGAAGCAATAAGGCACATCGCGATCATGATGATCGGCCAGTGC
This sequence comes from Pantoea sp. CTOTU50773, assembly GCF_032082325.1. Classification (NCBI taxonomy): domain Bacteria; kingdom Pseudomonadati; phylum Pseudomonadota; class Gammaproteobacteria; order Enterobacterales; family Erwiniaceae; genus Pantoea; species Pantoea sp. CTOTU50773. Next base: position 4,251 of record NZ_DAMDQC010000041.1, read on the forward strand.
GACGGCCGTGGTGGTGGCAATCGGAATCCCTTTGTAGGCCGGGCCAAACAGCAGATCAAAATCAACGCCGCCATCCACCAGCGCCTGCGCATAGAAACGTCCCAGCAGCGCTAAGTCACGGCCAGTATTGAATAAACCGGCATTAAAGAAGTATGGGCTTTTACGACCCGATTTCAGGGTGAACTCACCAAACTTCAGCACCCCTTTGTTCAGGGCGAATTCAATAAACTGACGCTGCCAGGCTTTCATTTCTCACTCCTCAAATAAAGAAAAGGCGACTCTATGGTCGCCTGTTATATCAATTTGTTAGCGCTGCTTTTTGCGCCTGAATCAACTGCTCAATGCCGCCTCGCGCCAGCGCCAGCAGCTGCAGTAATTCCTCATGGCTGAACGGCTCGCCTTCGGCGGTGCCCTGCACTTCAATCATGCGGCCATCTTCAGTCATGACGACGTTCATATCGGTTTCAGCCGCAGAATCTTCCACGTACTCCAGATCGCACAGCGCTTCACCGCCAACGATACCGACCGAAATCGCCGCCACCATGCCTTTTAACGGGCTGGCTTTTAACTTGCCCGCCGCAACCAGCGCATTCAACGCATCGGCTAACGCGACGCATGCACCGGTAATCGACGCAGTACGCGTGCCACCGTCGGCCTGAATCACGTCGCAGTCCAGTGTGATGGTGAACTCGCCCAACGCATCCAAATCCACTGCGGCACGCAGCGAGCGAGCAATCAGACGTTGAATTTCCAGCGTACGGCCACCTTGCTTACCTTTGGCCGCTTCGCGCGCCATACGGCTGTGGGTGGAACGCGGCAACATGCCGTATTCCGCAGTGACCCAGCCCTGACCTTTGCCTTTGAGGAAACGTGGCACACCCTCTTCAACGGTGGCGGTGCACAGCACTTTGGTTTCACCGAACTCAACCAGCACGGATCCTTCTGCATGTTTGGTGTAGTGACGAGTGAGGGTGACGGGACGCACTTCAGATGCGTTACGGCCTGCTGGACGCATGGTTTCTCTCCGGCTTACTTAGGTTTGGCTGCGCATTATACGGACTTCGTGCGCGGCTGTCCTGCCTACATGCGGCACTTTTCCCGGATGAAATTTCGCCTCAGCTGTGGCTAAATGCGCCCTTTCCTCTCATAAAAAGACAAATGATGACAGCAATACTCCATTTCCTGCTGGCGCTGGTGGTGATCTTCGCCCTTGCGCTATTGGTCAGTCATGACCGCAAACTGATTCGCCCACGTTTTATTATTCAATTGCTGGTGGTTGAAGCGGCACTGGGTTGGTTCTTCCTGCATTCTGCGGGCGGCCAGTCTGTGGTGACCGCTGTCGGCGGCTTCTTCGAAACCTTATTGACCTTTGCTGCGCAAGGTACCGATTTTGTGTTCGGCAATATGGCGAAACAGGGACTGGCGTTTATTTTCCTCGGCGTGCTCTGTCCGATTGTGTTCATTTCCGCCCTGATCGGCATCTTGCAGCACTGGCGTATTCTGCCGTTGTTGATTCGTCTGGTCGGTACCCTGCTGTCGAAGGTGAACGGGATGGGCAAACTTGAATCATTCAATGCCGTGAGTACGCTGATTCTGGGTCAATCGGAGAACTTCATCGCCTATAAAGGTATCCTCGGCGATATCTCCGCACCGCGCATGTACACCATGGCCGCAACTGCGATGTCGACGGTGTCGCTATCGATTGTCGGTGCTTACATGTCGATGATTGATGCAAAATATGTGGTTGCCGCACTGCTGCTGAATATGTTCAGTACCTTCATTATCCTGTCGATCATCAACCCGACACGCCCGGAAAATGAAGAACGCATTGCACTGGATAAGCTGCACGAAGACCAGAGCTTCTTTGAGATGCTGGGCGAATACATCCTGGCAGGTTTTAAAGTGGCGATGATTATTCTGGCGATGCTGATTGGATTTATCGCCCTGATCGCCGCCATTAACGCTCTGTTTGCCGCGGTATTTGGCTACAGCTTCCAGCAACTGCTTGGCTATGTCTTCTATCCGTTTGCGTGGTTGATTGGCATTCCTTCTGCCGATGCCCTGCAAGCGGCAAGCATCATGGCGACCAAACTGGTAGCCAATGAATTCGTGGCCATGATTGAGCTGAAGAAAGTCGCTGCGGGAATGTCACCGCGCGGTCTCGGCATTCTGTCCGTGTTTTTAGTGTCTTTTGCTAACTTTGCCTCAATTGGCATCGTGGCGGGAGCGATTAAAGGACTGAATGAGCGCCAGGGCAATGTGGTATCGCGCTTTGGCTGGAAGCTGGTTTATGGTTCCACACTAGTGAGCCTGCTGTCAGCCGCGTTTGCAGGATTGTTCATTTAATCACAGCGGAGCGGCCTGCTAGCCGCTCTTTACAGGGGCGCGCCCATCAAAGCGGCCCTGTTCTGCTTTAGAACGCGACACACACCAGCGAATCGACACGCATCACCGACTCCTGATCGAAGCGCGTTTTATAAATGTCGCGCAGCGCATTGATGCTGTCAGAACTTGCACGGCCCGGCTGATGTATCAGCATTAACGCTTTGCTGTTTTCACGCGCCAGCTTTCCACCCTCTCCCAGCCACTGACCTTTACCGTCATACACTGAAAGCCCATCTTTGAATCGTGGCGTGACATCATTATCAACAAATTGCTGCCATTCGCTGCTGCTGATGACGCCGCCTTTCGGCTTGTTCATCCCAAACCACAGGGTGGTTTGCATCATGATGTCTCCTGAGCCGCACACGGCAACAGGGGCGGTATTGGGTAGAATTTGTTCACGAGGTGCAGCGGGTGTCTGGCATCCGGCCAGAAAGAAGACGATAGCCAACGGCATCGCCAATTTATTCAGCATCATAGCCTCAGACTGTTTAAGTATCACACTGGACATCATAGGGTGTGAATGATGGATACGTCATCCTTTTCACTGAAAGTTGCGCGCGGCGTTAGCTCATTGCGCTTATGCCTATCATGGTTTGGCTGCCATCACTATAATGCGATGAACATTCCTGAAAATGAGTACAAGCTTATGATCCGCAGCATGACCGCTTACGCCCGCCGTGAAGCAAAAGGCCACTGGGGCAGCGCAGCCTGGGAAATCCGTTCGGTAAACCAACGCTATCTGGAAACCTACATCCGTCTGCCGGAACAATTTCGTAGCCTGGAGCCGGTGATTCGCGAGCGTATCCGTAATCGCCTGACGCGCGGTAAAATCGAGTGCAACCTGCGCTTTGATGCCGACCCCAGTGCACAAGGTGAGCTGCAACTGAATGAGGCGTTGGCGAAACAGCTGGTGCGATCCGCCAACTGGGTGAAGATGCAGACCGACGAAGGCGCGATCAATCCGCTGGATATTCTGCGCTGGCCTGGCGTGATGTCAGCTCAGGAACAGGATCTGGATGCTATCAATACCGAACTGCTGACCGCACTCGACGGCACACTGGATGACTTCATCATTGCTCGTGAAAGCGAAGGCACTGCGCTCAAAACCCTGATTGAGCAGCGTTTAGAAGGCGTGTCGCTGGAAGTCAGCAAAGTGCGTGCGCAGATGCCGGAAGTGGTGAAGTGGCAGCGTGAACGTCTGATCAGCAAACTGGAAGAAGCGGAAGTACAGCTGGAAAATACGCGCCTAGAGCAAGAACTCGTCATGATGGCGCAGCGCATTGATGTGGCGGAAGAGCTGGATCGTCTGGATGCGCACGTCAAAGAGACCTACAACATCCTGAAGAAGAAAGAAGCGGTTGGCCGCCGTCTCGACTTTATGATGCAAGAGTTCAATCGTGAGTCGAACACACTGGCCTCTAAGTCGATCAATGCCGATATCACGGCGTCAGCTATCGAGCTGAAGGTGTTGATTGAGCAGATGCGCGAGCAGATTCAGAATATCGAATAACACCTCATTCGGCTGGTGTTAAAAAAAAAAGCCCGGTGATCCGGGCTTTTTTGCCCGCTCAGCATGCCCAGTGCGTTTCGTTTATCCTTTAGACCAATTTGCAGACTTTGCAATGTAAAGATTGTGAAAGCTTTGATGATGATGCATGTCAATGGCTGACCAAACATGACTGTGAATCAACCTTAGGGACTTTCACAGTAAGAAATTATGTTGTTGTTTTTCATCAATTATTTATTTTCATTCCATGAATCTTCCGTTGAAAATACGCTTCCTCAATGAAACCTCTCCATCCTAAAGATTGCAGAGATTACGTTTCTTTGAGGGCACTATTTGCTAATCTACTGGTCGTAATTAACACAGCCGTACCGCCAGGAATTCATGGACACCCTTCTTTGTGCGATACACCCACTCTTTCCCTGAAGGCGTTATGAAGAAAAACGGGCAGTTCAATTCTAAACTTTTGCATCCCCGCTACTGGTTTACCTGGTTTGGGCTGGGTGTGCTGTGGCTGCTGGTGCAGCTTCCCTATCCTATTTTAATTCGGCTTGGCGCCTCTGCCGGCAAGCTGTCGCGTCACTTTCTGAAGCGTCGTGAGCGCATTACCCGTCGCAATATTGAACTCTGCTTCCCGCATATCAATGAGGAAGATAAAGAGGTATTGATCGCCGGTAACTTTGAATCCCTTGGTATGGCGCTGGCAGAAACCGGTATTGCCTGGTTCTGGTCGGATGCGCGCGTCCGCCGTTATTTCCAGGTTGAAGGCCTGCACAACCTGCAAAATGCGCAGCAAAACCATCGCGGCGTGATGGCGATTGGTGTGCATTTCATGTCGCTTGAGCTGGGTGGCCGCATTACCGGACTGTGCCAGCCAATGATGGCGATGTATCGCCCTCACAATAATCAGGCAATGGAGTGGGCGCAGACAAAAGGTCGTATGCGATCGAATAAGGCGATGATTGATCGTCGCGATCTGCGCGGTATGGTGCAGGCATTGAAACAGGGCGAAGCCGTCTGGTTCGCGCCAGATCAGGATTACGGCCCGAAAGGCAGCGTGTTCGCTCCGCTGTTTGCTGTCGAAAAAGCGGCTACCACCAATGGCACCTTCGTATTATCGCGTCTGGCTAAACCGGCCATGCTAACGATTGTGCTGATCCGCAACAGCGATAAGAGCGGTTATCAGCTCATCATTCAACCGGAGTTGCAAAACTATCCGTATGAAGATGAAGCGGCTGCCGCGGCTTACATGAATAAAGTGATCGAGAAAGAGATCCTGCGCGCACCTGAGCAGTACTTATGGCTGCACCGCCGCTTTAAAACTCGCCCACCGGGTGAAGCGTCACTTTACGTCTAATCTGTTGATGCAGCAGGCCTTCGCCTGCTGCCCCTTCTGCACTGCTCACATTTACCAACCATTCTTAACGAAAAACAGGTTTGTCAAAAATTGCACAGACTCATGTAATGGTCTGCTCTCTTCTATTCTGACCAAAAACATGAACCTGCTACTTACCACCAAACCACGCGCGCTGCTGGCGCTTGCCGTGGCCAGCGCTCTGCTGACCGGTTGTGCCAATCCGCACGGCTTACATCCTCATAACTCTCTGCTTGATGCCAACTCACTGCAAGCCAAAGCATCCCTTAGCGGCGCGCATTTCAGCGCAGCAAACTGGCCAAAAACCGAATGGTGGCAGGGATTTAACGATCCACAACTGAATCGGCTCATTGCCGATGCTATGACTTCAAGCCCGGATTTGCAGGTGGTGAACGCGCAGGCAGACAAAGCCAATGCGCAGGTCATTGCCGCCGAGGCTGAGCGCTATCCCGATGTGGATCTTAATGCAGGGATCACGCGTTCCCGTGTGGCAAAAGTCGACGACCCGCTTCTGCAAGGTAAAAGCTACAGCACGCTGCGCACGGCCAATATCGGCATGAGCTACACCTTTGACCTGTGGGGCGGCAAGAAAGATGCAGCAGAAGCCGCGCTAGGTCAGGCGCGCGCCAGTGAGTTGGATCGCCAGGCCAGCCAGTTGACGCTCGCCGTCAACGTGACGCGCGCCTGGAATAACCTCAACCTGGCCTGGTCGAACGCTGAACTGGCAAAACAGAATGCCGACCGTTCCAGTGGCATCGCCAAAATTCAGCAGCAGTATGTCAGCGCCGGTTTGACGTCCAACTATCAATACAAGCAGGCGTTATCGCAGCAAAAAACCGCTGAAGCCACCCTGACCGAAGCCAAACAGAATGTCACCGATGCTGGCATTCAACTTTCCACGCTAATTGGTAAAGGGCCGGATTACTGGCACCAACTGAAAGCGGCGAAAATGGATGTCCCCATTGCCGCCACGCTGCCGGGTAATATTCCGGCAGAGCTACTGGGTCGTCGCCCGGATGTGGTGGCAGCACGCTGGCGCGTAGAAGCAGCATCAAAACAAATTGCCGCAACGAAAACCGAGTTCTATCCCAACATCAACCTGGTGGCGGAAGCCGGTACCCGTTCACTGCTCGGCGATGCATTTTTCGGTGCACCCAGCCGGTTCTTTAACGTGGGTCCAAGTCTGTCTCTGCCGATCTTCGATGCCGGCAAGCGCCGCGCCGATTTAGCGGAAAGTGACGCTAACTATGATCTGGCTGTCGCGCAGTACAACAAGCTGCTGATTGGTTCCCTGGGGAATATCAGCGATACCATTACGCAACTGCAGTCGATTCAGGATCAGCTGGCGCAGCAGCAGAGCGCGAATCAACTCATTCATGGCGCATGGGATGATTTAAACCGTGAATACACCGCAGGATTGCGTCCGTACCTTGATGTGCTAACCATCCAGAACCAACTCATCGAGTCCGATCAGAAACTGGTGGCGTTGCAGGCGCAGCAGATCAATCTGGCAGTGGTATTAATTGAAGACCTGGGTGGCGGATTCCAGAACACTGACACTTCAGTGAAGGGATAAGCTGACGGCTGGCATTCTGCTGCACATTGATGAATGATAGTCCGCACCTGGAATACTCTGCGGACTATCATGATGGAACAGAATGCCAATGCCGGCTGGTTACGCCCGCTTATCGCTGACCGACTGACACCTTACCTCGAAATTGATGCGACGCGCCTTCAACACAATCTGCAACACATGCAGCAAAAAGCCGATGCCGCAGGTGTCACGCTGCGTCCACATATCAAAACGCATAAAAGTGTCTGGATTGCCGATCAGCAACGCCAGTTAGGTGCGCGTGGTATTACCGTGTCAAAACCTAGTGAGGGTGTTGCCTTTATCCTCGGTGGGGAGCGCGATTTGCTGCTGGCTTATCCCGTTGTTCACGCCGATACACTCACTGAATTACTGGCTGTCGCCGTGCAATATCAGGCGCGTGTCACCTGTATTGCCGACTGTACTCTCGGCGTCACGGCAATCGCTCAAGCGCATCGCCAGCAGCCCACGTGTGAATTGTCTATCGCCATTAAAGTCGATGTGGGGTTGCATCGCGTGGGAGTGGATCCGCACAGCGGTGAGGCCGTGGCATTGGCGCAGCAGATTAAAGCAGCGGGATTGCCTTTTGCCGGACTGGTTTCGCACGCCGGCCATGCTTACGGCGCGGGTCATGCCGAGGCTATCGCTGAAGTTGCACAGCAAGAAATCATGTCAATGAACCAGGTTCAGCAGCAATTGATCGCTGCAGGCTTTGCGCGTTGCCGCATTTCTGTTGGCTCCACGCCTACAGCCCTGGCCGCGCCGGTGGCTGAAGGCAGCGACGAAATTCGTCCTGGAAATTATGCGCTGCTGGATCTTACCGCCTGGCGCCTGGGGCTGTGCACGCCCGATGCACTGGCACTCAGCGTGGTAACGCGTGTAGTGGCGGTGAATCCGCATTTCGCGATTATTGATGCCGGCTCCAAGATGCTCAGCTCTGATAAGGGTCCGCACGGCACTAACGCCAGCGGTTTCGGTATCGCCGTTGATGAGCAGGGCAACCAATACGAAGTTCTGAAACTTTCGGAAGAGCATGGCTTTCTGCAATACGGAGATCATGCTCCGGCGCTTGGGGCTCTGCTACGCATCTTCCCCAATCACAGCTGCGCGGTAGTGGCTCAATCTGACCGCTTCGTTTTACGCAATCAGGACGGTACAGCAGAGATGAAGGATATTCAGGGACGCGGCAAGTTTATCTGATAGCAGGATTTTTACTGGAAACCTCTGTTGCAGCACACTTCCACTATCCTGCCATTTGCAGCGGAATCTCCTTCAGTTAAGGTACTCTTTGCTGTAGGCAGTCTCATCATTCTGTAGGGTACGGCCTTAAGACCGCCATTTTACTGTGGCGGCCATCATTCATCTCCAGAAGCCACCCTTACGGATTCCCTGCCTTTCATTCGCCTAACGGAGGTTCCATGCTGCCATCTCAGACAGTCACGCTGACCATTCCCCGCAACTGGTTAGATTTATATGAAACCATCTGGAAACCTGAATGCTTTGCCAAATGGGCCAGTGGGCTAAGTGCCAGTACGCTCACGCAAGAGGGTAACTACTGGAAAGCCAAAGGACCTGAAGGTTCAGTGAAAATCCGCTTCACGCCACACAACCCCTTTGGCGTCATGGATCATTGGATCGATACCGGCAGCGGTAAGGAGATTTATATGCCGATGCGCGTGATTGCTAACGAAAAGGGAGCCGAAGTGGTGATGGTGGTTTATCGCCAACCCCTTATGTCTGATGAAAAATTTGCTCAGGACGTTGACTGGGTAAAACGCGACCTGGATCAACTTCTCCACCTGTTAACTCATTAGAATCAATGCATTATAAAAATCGTACTGCTTTAACTTTCGCTGGAAGCAATCAATAAAAAAGTCATCTTTTTCTACGCAATAGCGTTTAACTGTTTGACGATAATATCTGTTGCTTTTCGTGCTAATCACCAGTCTGGCTAAAGTCTTCTCACCAGGAAAACTCCTGGTGAGAGCACGCCTCCTAAGTCTTAGCCCCTCTGATTTATCGGTGTTTTTTCTTACTTATTCAAATGGCTTGTTTAATCGCCGATCAAAATGTCTAACAGGACTTATTAATCGCTCATCCGTCCCCTTATCTATTCTGATGCAAAGTCTGAAACCATTTATTTCTGAAATTCATTTATAGGAGTTTTCTTATGGTGTTAATTTAATTAAAACACGGTATAACTCATTCACACACAGCAATACCCGATAATAACAACAGCAGGGAAATAACATGGATCGCTCAACCTATCCTTTGTTGTCTGAAAAAGAATTTGTTGAGATTGCCAGTAGGATACTGGCCGGGGAATATAATAACTCAAAGGGATTTTATAATGATCTTGCGGATTTCCTCCGAACAGGAGGAGATACCGCTGAGACAATGAAATATTTACGCGCCAGGGGCATCTCTTTAAATTCAGAACATCATTTAATTGAATGCATCTTTACGTGGCAAACTCTGAAAGGCATTTCAGGGCTGCGTCAGGACACGCTGCATTGATGTGATCTGTACTCTGGGCAGGCGCCCGGGTGAACCCTTAATTGCATTGGTACATGTACCATAACGAGCAGAACATGGCGATAAGAGAAAAAAGTTTGGCCAGCGCCAAATGGTCAATTTTGTCATCCATAAAAATCGTCGGCATTGGTGTTTTACAACTTTCACTTCTGGCACAAATACTTCAGGCAAACGAGTTAGATTTACTCGCCATTGCCATTGTGATGTTATTGATTATTGATACGCTTGCCGACCGTGGATTTGGCAATTCAGTTATCAGAAATATAAATCTTAATAACAGCGAACTATCCATTCTCTACTGGGGAAATGTATTAAGTGGCATGATGATATTCGCCGTGCTGTTTATTGGTAGTGATTTATATAGCCGAATCATGAACCAACCGGAAATGGCGATTATGCTGGAAATGATTTCGGTGATTTTCATCATTATTCCACAAGGGCAACATTATCGCGCCATATTACAGCGTGAGAAACAATTCTCGCGTATCGCCTTCACAGAAACATCATCGGTGCTGGTTGGTCTGGGTGTCACACTGTTTACCGTATGGCTGACCCCTTCAGTGTTGTGCGCTATATGGGGCTACCTGGCCATGGTATCCATGAGAATGCTGGTCTACTGCTACTACGGTCGTTCCTGGTTCCAGCCAGAATACCGTTTTAGCCTGAAAAGTTTCGCTAACGTGCGAGCAAGAAACGGATAATAAAAACAAGTCTGTATGGTGGGCTCTGGGCATCTGAGAAGATGCGTTCGCGTGCTGGTCGCCAGCACGCTTTTTTCTTTTTTGATACGGTTAACATCTCTTCTTACCCCTCAGACCTGCACGATCACACAGATCACATCACATTTTTTAATGCGAAAGCGTAACGCACTCCTGATTTATCAAGCGGGTTAAGCCTGTTAGCATGAGCGGCATCAAAACAGCTAATCCGATGACGTCTGCTTTAGAAATACTCAGTGGTCGATAGCTGAGGAAATCTTTAGGCTGGCCGCCGATCTTATGGAGTGCTCTATGTTATTAACCGTTCTCTACATTATTGGCATCACCGCCGAAGCCATGACCGGTGCGCTGGCCGCTGGTCGCCGCAAAATGGATCTGTTTGGCGTCATCATCATTGCGTCCGTCACTGCAATCGGAGGCGGCTCGGTGCGTGACATCCTGCTCGGGCATTATCCGTTGAGTTGGGTTAAAAACCCGGAGTACATCATGATCGTGGCCGCCGCGGCGGTGGTGACCACTTTTGTTGCCCCTTTAATGAATCATCTGCGTAAAGTGTTTCTGGTACTGGATGCGCTTGGCCTGGTGGTGTTCTCCATTATTGGCGCGCAGGTCGCGCTGGATTCTGGTCATGCCTCGATCATTGCCGCTATTGCCGCCGTGATCACGGGGGTTTTTGGTGGCGTGCTGCGTGATATGTTCTGCAATCGCATCCCGCTGGTGTTCCAAAAAGAGCTCTATGCCGGTATCGCATTTGCCGCAGGTTGGATCTACATTCTGCTGCTCAAAACGCCGCTTCCCCATGAAGCCGTGGTGATCATTACGCTGCTGGCCGGCTTCATTGGCCGTTTATTAGCGCTGCGCTTCCGCCTTGGTCTCCCGATCTTCAACTATCCCCACCCCGAACATTAAAGGTGCAGCAGGAATTTCCTGCTGCTGTAAAAAGCGGATCAGTTGCTGTAATTCCTCATCCTGCAGCATGCTAACAATCCGCTCTGCCAGTGTGCGCCCGATGCCGGGTAGCTGCTGCCACTCATCTGCCGAGCGAGCCAGCAACGCTGTCCAGTCGTTATCCGCTAAGGCCTGCAACGCGGTTCGGGGAAGCGGTAGACCTAATGCGCTCACCCAGCGCCGAAAGGGTTGCTGACGTGTCTGTTGGAAACGTTGCCAAATCTCTTGTGCCCGCGCAGAGGACATCCCGCTGTCCTGCGCGATCTCTTCTGGCGTTAACGTCAGCCAGGAGAAAAGATGGGTGATGGCGCCACTGTTCAGTAACCGCTGCCAGCTACTACGTTGCACGCCAGGGATGTTCAGCACCGATTTCTGACTGAGCCAGGTGAGGCGTGATAAGAACTGCAGCCGACAATCCTGGTTGAAGTGCAAACAAGACAGCGGATTAAATTCGCCCTGCTGTGGTGTTAAAGGATAATCTCGCCCTCTCACCCGCCAAATGACTCGCTCTAAGCGAGGAATACCCTGACCGGCTAACGTGACTATCACTTGATCACCTGCGATGACATCCAGCTCCCGCCATCGCCGCAGCGATCCAAGATTCACTCTGCGCACGGTTTTATCATCCAGCTGAACGGGAGTGAGGTTCAGCACCACGGCAATTTTCCCCGTGCGCCCAACGTTGAAATCCACGGACAGCACTTCACTGCTGACTTCAACCGGCTGATATTTCCACGCGGCGGACCAATGCCCCTGACCAGGCTGCCAGTCCCGCCCGGCACCGACGGGTGATTGATGGATCACGACGCCATCGGTGACGAACGGCAAAGATGCACGGAACCAGCGATCGCGCCACACCTCCGCCTCCTCTTCGTTCTTGATTGGGCGGCTCCAGTCCTGCGCCAGACCGAATCCCCAGCGTGATAACTGCGCCAGTCGAGCGGGCATCTGGATTGGACCATCGGGCCATGCCCAGATAAAAATGCCGAGATCTGCCAGCAGCGGGGATACTTCATGACGCATCATCGCACCCGCCACCTGCGCTCTGGCATTTCGCCCTCCGTCACGTGCTTGCTGATGATCGGTCATAAGCAGAAACAGCTCGCCTTGCAGCACCACCTCTTCACGATCGGTTTCAATGTGAGTAGGAATCGCCGGAATATGGCGGGCTTTGGTTATCCACTCTTCGCCACGCAAGCCATCGCCGCGACTCACCAGAGAAACCAATTGCCCGCGTCGATACACCAGCGTTACCGCCACGCCATCGACTTTCGGCTGTATCCACAGTGGCGATTTATCCTGCATCCAGTAAGCCACCGCCAACTTGTCACGCAGTTTCCGTACCCCTGTGTGTGCCACCGGGTGTCGGGTACTACCGTCCGTTGTGGGCTGCGCTTGATAAGCCCGTTGATCCGGCGCGAAGCAGCGCTGCCAATGCAGTAAGCGTTGCTGCAGGCTGTCATAGTCCCCATCGCTAACCAGACTCGTGCCCTTGCGATAGTAGGCATCATCCCAGTGCCGTAGCTGGCTATGTAATTGAACCATCTCTTGTTCGGCGCGCACCGGTGACCAGTTAGGGCACAGCGCTTCAGCCCCGCAAGCCGCGGTGAAAAACCAGCAACACAACCACCACCATCCTTTCATCGTTGCTCTCCTTTTTGTCTATTGGAGAGTGCGATGAGGGCAATGACCAGTGCTGAAGGTGGTAGAGAGCAAACGTATTCCCGGTTTTTTAAGCCGTTTGCAGCGGCTTACCGCGTTATCTGGCGCGGGTTCACAGAAAAAGAATTACCTTAGCCCAACGGCAAACGCTGCGTGGCACCGTTAAGCCGTGTATACTGTGCAGGAAATCGACTCCGCTCTTTACTCAATTCAAGATAACCATGGCTCAAGGCACGCTTTATATTGTTTCCGCCCCCAGCGGCGCGGGTAAATCCAGCCTGATTCAGGCTTTATTGAAGACACAGCCGCTGTACGATACGCAGGTGTCTGTTTCCCATACCACTCGCGGCGTGCGTCCCGGTGAAGTTCATGGTGAACACTATTTCTTTGTCTCCAAGCCTGAATTTGAGACCATGATTGCCGCTGAAGACTTCCTCGAACATGCGGAAGTGTTTGGCAATTATTACGGTACCTCGCGCGCCGCGATTGAGCGCGTGCTGGCGACCGGTGTCGATGTATTTCTGGATATCGACTGGCAAGGTGCTCAGCAAATTCGTCAGAAAATGCCTGCCGCACGCAGCATTTTTGTGCTGCCGCCGTCGACTGAAGAGTTAGATCGTCGCCTGCGTGGCCGTGGTCAGGATAGCGAAGAGGTTATCGCCCGCCGTATGGCTCAGGCCGTGGCGGAAATGAGTCACTACGCAGAATACGATTATCTGATCGTGAATGATGATTTCGACCTGGCACTGACCGACCTGAAACACATTATTCGCGCAGAACGTCTGCGTATGAGTCGCCAAAAATCGCGACATGATGCTTTAATCAGCAAACTATTGGCAGTCTGAAGTCACTTTCAGTATTATGCCCAGTCATTTCTTCATCATCTGTGGAGTAGCACACCTATGGCACGCGTAACCGTTCAGGACGCAGTAGAGAAAATTGGTAACCGTTTTGACCTGGTGTTGGTCGCTGCACGTCGTGCACGTCAGATGCAGGTAGGCGGTAAAGATCCGCTGGTTCCGGAAGAGAACGATAAAGCCACCGTTATCGCCCTGCGCGAAATCGAAGAAGGCCTGATCACTACCCAGATTCTGGATGTGCGTGATCGTCAGGAGCAGCAAGAGCAGGAAGCCGCTGAGTTACAAGCCGTTACCGCTATCGCTGAAGGTCGTCGTTAACAGCACTTCGCAGGTCAACCTTGTATCTGTTTGAAAGCCTCAATCAACTGATTGAAAAATACTTGCCTGAGGAGCAAATCAAGCGCCTCAAGCAAGCTTATCTCGTCGCGCGTGATGCCCACGAGGGTCAGACACGCTCCAGCGGTGAACCTTACATCACCCATCCTGTTGCCGTTGCCTGCATTCTGGCCGAGATGAAACTCGACCATGAAACGCTGATGGCAGCGCTGCTGCATGACGTGATCGAAGATACACCCGCCACTTACCAGGATATGGAACAGCTGTTTGGCAAAAGCGTGGCCGAACTGGTGGAAGGCGTGTCGAAACTCGACAAGCTGAAGTTCCGCGACAAGAAAGAAGCGCAGGCTGAAAACTTCCGCAAAATGATCATGGCGATGGTGCAGGATATCCGCGTCATTCTGATCAAGCTGGCTGACCGCACGCACAACATGCGCACGCTTGGTGCGTTGCGACCGGATAAGAAACGTCGTATCGCACTGGAAACGCTGGAGATTTACAGTCCTCTGGCGCACCGACTTGGTATTCATCACCTGAAAACAGAGTTGGAAGAACTCGGCTTTGAAGCCCTCTATCCAAATCGTTTCCGCGTGATCAAAGAGGTGGTGAAAGCGGCACGCGGTAATCGTAAAGAGATGATTCAGAAGATCCTTTCTGAAATCGACGGGCGCTTACAGGAAGCAGGCATTCCCTGCCGTGTCAGTGGCCGCGAGAAGCATCTCTATTCGATCTACCGCAAAATGCACCTGAAAGAGCAGCGATTCCACTCGATCATGGATATTTATGCCTTTCGCGTTATCGTGAAAGACCTGGATACCTGTTATCGCGTGCTCGGTCAGATGCACAGCCTGTACAAACCGCGTCCTGGACGCGTCAAAGATTACATCGCCATTCCAAAGGCCAACGGCTATCAATCACTGCATACATCAATGATTGGCCCGCACGGCGTGCCCGTTGAAGTGCAAATCCGTACCGAAGATATGGATCAGATGGCGGAGATGGGGGTAGCGGCTCACTGGGCTTATAAAGAGGCCGGTGAAAGCGGCACGACCGCACAGATTCGCGCCCAGCGCTGGCTGCAAAGCCTGCTGGAGCTGCAACAAAGCGCCGGTAGCTCGTTTGAATTTATCGAGAGCGTGAAATCCGATCTCTTCCCGGATGAGATCTACGTCTTCACGCCGGAAGGCCGTATCGTCGAACTGCCTGCTGGCGCCACACCGGTAGACTTCGCTTACGCCGTGCACACCGATATTGGCCATGCCTGTGTGGGCGCCCGCGTCGATCGCCAGCCTTATCCGCTGTCGCAATCGCTAACTAGCGGCCAAACCATCGAAATCATCACTGCGCCAGGTGCCCGTCCTAACGCGGCATGGCTCAACTTTGTGGTGAGCTCGAAAGCACGCGCCAAAATTCGTCAGCTACTAAAAAACCTCAAACGCGAAGACTCCGTCAACCTTGGCCGTCGTCTGTTGAGCCATGCGCTCGGCGGCAGCAAGAAGCTGGCAGAGATCCCGCCGGAAAATATTCAGCACGAGCTGGAGCGCATGAAGCTGACCAGCATTGACGATTTGCTGGCGGAGATCGGCCTCGGCAACGCCATGAGCGTGGTCGTGGCGAAAAACCTGCTGCAGTCGGGTGCTGAGCAGCCGCAAAGCAACAGCAAACGCAAAAAGCTGCCGATCAAAGGTGCTGATGGCGTATTGATTACCTTTGCCAAGTGCTGTCGTCCGATTCCTGGCGATCCGATTGTTGCGCACGTCAGCCCGGGCAAAGGTCTGGTGGTGCATCACGAATCCTGTCGTAACATCCGTGGCTATCAGAAAGAGCCCGAGAAGTTCATGCCGGTTGAGTGGGACAAGGTTATCGACCAGGAGTTTGTCGCGGAAATTAAGGTTGATATGTTCAACCATCAGGGCGCACTGGCGAACCTGACGGCAGCTATCAACACAGCGGGATCCAACATCCAAAGTCTTAACACGGAAGAGCGCGACGGCCGTGTTTACAGCGCCTTTATCCGTCTCACCGCGAACGACCGCGTCCATCTGGCCAATATTATGCGTAAAATCCGCGTAATGCCGGATGTGATTAAAGTTCACCGTAACCGTAATTAGTGCATGAACGCTCAACGTTTTGCTCGTATCCAGGAAATGCTGGCCATGCGCCAGCACGACCTCACCGTCTGCATGGAGCAGGTCCATAAGCCGCATAATGTCTCGGCGGTGATTCGTACTGCTGACGCGGTCGGCATCCATGAAGTGCACGCCGTCTGGCCTAGCGTGCGCATGCGCACCATGGTATCTGCTTCAGCGGGCAGCAACAGTTGGGTGAAAGTGCAGACGCATCGTCATATCGCAGAAGCCGTGCGTCACTTGAAAGATCAGGGGATGCAGGTGCTGGCGACCAATCTGTCGGCCAATGCAGTGGATTTTCGCGAGATCGATTACACCAAACCGACCTGCATTCTGATGGGGCAGGAAAAAACAGGCATCACCGCTGAAGCGCTGGCGCTCGCCGATCAAGACATCATTGTGCCGATGGTGGGCATGGTGCAGTCGCTCAACGTGTCCGTCGCCTCCGCGCTGATTCTGTATGAAGCGCAGCGTCAACGGCAGAACGCCGGCATGTATAAACGTCAGCACAGCCTGCTTGATGCCGATGAACAGCAGCGTTTGCTGTTTGAAGGTGGTTATCCGGTGCTTGCACGCGTGGCGAAGCAAAAAGGTCTGCCTTATCCGCATATCAACGCCCAGGGCGAGGTGGAAGCCGATGCCGACTGGTGGGCCACCATGCAATCCACAGGTAAAAAATGAAAGGCCGTCTGCTGGACGCCATACCGCTCAGTACCCTGACCGGCGTCGGCGCCAGTCAGGCGGGAAAACTGGCTAAACTCAGCCTGTTCACTATTCAGGATTTGCTGCTGCATCTGCCGCTGCGCTACGAAGATCGCACCCAACTCTACAAGATTAATGACCTGCTGCCGGGCGTCTGGTCCACGGTGGAAGGTGAAGTGCTACACAGTGAGATCACCTTTGGCCGCCGCCGCATGCTGGTGTGCCAGATCAGTGATGGCAGCGGCGTGCTGACCATGCGCTTCTTCAATTTCAATGCCGGGATGAAAAACAGTCTGGCGCCAGGCCGCCGCGTCACCGCTTATGGCGAAATCAAACGTGGTCAGCGCGGTGCTGAAATTATTCATCCCGAGTATCGCGTGCAGGGCGAACAGGGCGGCGTCGAGCTACAGGAAACCCTGACACCGGTCTATCCCACCACTGAAGGCATTCGTCAGGCCACGCTGCGCAATCTCACCGATCAAGCGCTGACGTTGCTGGAAAGCTGCCCGATTGCCGAGTTGCTTCCGTCAGAACTGAGCGGTGGCTTGATGAGTTTGCCGGATGCCCTGCGCACGCTGCATCGTCCGCCGCCCGATTTACGTCTGAGCGAGCTGGAAACCGGTCGCCATCCCGCACAAAAGCGCTTAATCCTTGAAGAGCTGCTGGCGCACAACCTCAGCATGCTGGCGGTTCGTGCCGGCGCTCAACGTCATCATGCGTTGCCGATGCCTGCTAAGCATAATCTGGTGAATCAATTGCTGGCCGCGCTGCCCTTCTCACCCACCGGCGCGCAAAAACGCGTGGTTGAGGAGATCGAGCGCGATTTAGCCAACGACTTCCCAATGATGCGTCTGGTGCAGGGCGATGTGGGATCGGGCAAAACGCTGGTCGCGGCGCTGGCGGCGCTGAATGTCATTGCGCATGGCAAACAGGTGGCGCTGATGGCGCCGACCGAGCTGCTGGCCGAGCAGCATGCCAACAATTTCCGCCAGTGGTTTGCGCCGCTGGGCATTGAAGTGGGTTGGCTGGCTGGCAAGCAAAAAGGCAAAGCACGTGAAGCCCAGCAGGAAGCGATTGCCAGCGGACAAGTAGCGATGGTGGTCGGCACGCATGCGCTGTTCCAGGAGCAGGTCAAATTCAACGGCATGGCGCTGGTGATCATTGATGAGCAACATCGCTTCGGCGTGCATCAACGTCTTGCGCTATGGGAAAAAGGTGAAGAGCAGGGTTTCCATCCGCATCAGCTGATTATGACCGCCACGCCGATTCCGCGTACCCTGGCGATGACCGCCTATGCCGATCTCGACACCTCCACCATCGACGAATTACCGCCTGGCCGCACACCGGTCACCACAGTGGCCATTCCTGACAGTCGCCGCGGCGATATTATTGAGCGGGTGAAAAACGCCTGCCATGAAGGTCGCCAGGCTTACTGGGTCTGTACGCTGATTGAAGAGTCAGATGTACTGGAAGCACAAGCGGCGGAAGCCACCTGGGAAGAGTTGAAACTCGCGCTGCCTGGCTTGCAGGTTGGGCTGGTGCACGGCCGCATGAAACCGGCAGAAAAACAGGCGGTCATGGCGGCCTTCAAAGCCAACGAGATTCAGTTACTGGTCGCGACGACGGTGATTGAAGTCGGGGTAGACGTGCCCAACGCCAGCCTGATGATCATCGAAAACCCGGAACGTTTGGGCCTGGCTCAGCTGCATCAGCTGCGCGGCCGCGTGGGCCGTGGCGCAGTCGCCTCGCATTGCGTGCTGCTGTATAAAGCGCCGCTCAGCAAAACCGCGCAGAAGCGTTTGCAGGTACTGCGCGACAGCAACGATGGCTTCGTCATCGCTCAGCACGACCTGGAAATTCGCGGTCCTGGTGAATTACTTGGTACGCGCCAGACCGGTAATGCGGAGTTTAAGGTTGCAGACTTACTGCGCGATCAGGGCATGATCCCGGAAGTGCAACGCGTGGCACGCCATATCCACCAGCACTATCCAGAACAGGCGCAGGCGTTGATTGAACGCTGGCTGCCAGAGACCGAGCGCTACAGCAATGCTTAAAAGTGGGCAAAAGACAGCGTGTTAAAGAGCCAACACGACACGATGCCCGCCCTTACTCACTACGATCGACCGCCATAAAATCCCCGACAAATTTCTGCAACAGACGCGCCAGCTCGGTGCGCTCGCTATCCTGCCAGTTCTCAAACAGATGCTGATAAATCTGCGCCCGTGCGGCATCGATTTTATCCATCATCACTTTGCCAGTGGCGGTAATGACCGCTTCATTTACGCGTTTGTCTTTGGCATTTTTCTGTCGTTGCGCTAACCCCAGCTCTTCCAGTTTCGCCACCTGACGGCTCACGGTGGTGTAATCGCGTCCGGCGCGCTCTGCCAGTTCCACCACGCCAATCGGTCCAAAGCGGCCAATCTGAATCAGCAGCGGAAATAGCGCACGATCGAGTTGAATATTGGACTCTTTTATTAGTAATTCATCACGTTGCGGGCGATTAAAAGTACCCACAATCATCAGCAGCGCATTATGCAGATCGTCGAACTCTGCACTATTATGTGTATTTTGCACACTTTTCATTGACGTCATCCCGAGGCAGAACTAATGTGTGCATATTACACATATATTCCGATTATCTGAAGGAGAAAGCATGAAAGCAGCTATCGTTTCTGCAGCGGGCGAACAGCCGGTTTACGCTGATTTCCCTGAACCGCAAGCCGATGAACAACATGTTATTGTCAGCGTTAAAGCAGCTGCCGTCAGTCAACTGGCGAAAGCACGCGCTTCTGGCAAACACTACAGCGCCACCACGCATTACCCTTTTATCACCGGCATTGACGGCACCGGTACACTCAGCAACGGCGATCCGGTCTATTTTCTCGCCTTTGATGCGCCCTGGGGCAGCATGGCGGAAAGAACCCTGGTTCCAGCCACTGCCATTGTGCCTCTGCCCGCCTCACTCGATCCGGTGCTGGCAGCCGCCATCGCCAATCCGGGCATGTCCTCCTGGGCAGCATTGACGCGCCGGGCGCAGTTGCAGCCGGGTGAAACGGTGCTGATCAATGGCGCCTCCGGCACCTCAGGTGGATTAGCGGTGCGCATTGCACGACACCTCGGCGCAGGCAAAATCATCGCCACTGGACGCAATCGTGAAGTGCTCGATCAACTGCGTGCCCAGGGCGCGGACATCACCCTGACGCTGGATGAGTTGCCCGGCGCACTGCCCGCACTGATGAAAGAAGGTATCGATATCGTGCTGGATTACCTGTGGGGCCAGAGTGCACTTGATATCATGCAGGCGGCTGTCGCGGGTGGAGAGAAATCGGTGCGCTTCGTGCAAATCGGCTCGCTGAGTGGCCAGGAGATCACCCTGCACAGCAAGCTGTTGCGCTCATCGGGTCTGACATTAATGGGCAGCGGTCTGGGTAGCGTATCCGATGCGGATCTGATCGCCTGCATCAGCGAAATGTTGAATGCCGCGGCGGAGAGTGATTTTTCGGTCGCTTTCCAGATGCGCCCGTTGCGTGAAGTGACTCAGGCATGGCAGGAAGATGATAGCCGCAGCCGTACCGTGTTTACGCTTTAAATCAATGCAAGTGAAAAGGGGCATTGCAAACGATTGCTTTCACACCGCAACCGTTTAAAATCGCCCCTTTGTTGTCATTGAGAACGCGCACCATGTCCGTCAATACCGCTGAATCTCATCAGTCAGCCCGTCCAAAGAGTGAACTGATTTACCGCCTCGAAGATCGTCCACCGTTGCCACAAACGCTGTTTGCTGCCTGTCAGCATCTGCTGGCGATGTTCGTTGCTGTGATTACCCCTGCACTGTTGATCTGCCAGGCGCTGGGCTTACCGGCTCAGGATACGCAGCACATTATCAGCATGTCGCTATTTGCATCGGGTGTGGCTTCGATCCTGCAAATCAAAACCTGGGGACCGGTGGGTTCGGGTTTGCTCTCCATTCAGGGCACCAGCTTTAACTTTGTGACACCGCTGATTATGGGTGGCATGGCGCTGAAAAATGGCGGTGCCGATGTCCCGACCATGATGGCCGCGCTGTTCGGTACGTTGATGGTGGCGTCCTGTACCGAAATGGTGCTGTCACGCGTTCTGCATCTGGCGCGTCGTATTATTACCCCGCTGGTTTCCGGCATTGTGGTGATGATTATTGGCCTGTCACTGATTCAGGTCGGCCTGACCTCGATTGGCGGTGGCTTCGCGGCGATGAGCGATCACACTTTCGGCGCACCAAAGAACCTGCTGCTGGCTGGCGCGGTATTGGTGGTGATTATCCTGCTCAACCGTCAGCGCAATCCCTACCTGCGTGTGGCTTCACTGGTGATCGCGATGGCGGTCGGTTATGCGTTGGCATGGGCGCTGGATATGCTACCTGCCACCAGCGCGCCCACCGATCAACCGCTGGTGGCGGTACCGACACCGCTCTATTACGGTCTCGGTTTTGACTGGAACCTGCTGATCCCGTTGATGCTGGTGTTTATGGTGACCTCGCTGGAAACCATCGGCGATATCACTGCCACCTCGGATGTGTCAGAGCAACCGGTGAGCGGCCCACTGTATATGAAGCGCTTAAAAGGCGGCGTGCTGGCTAATGGCCTCAACTCATTTGTATCCGCATTGTTCAATACGTTTCCGAACTCCTGCTTTGGGCAGAACAATGGCGTGATCCAATTGACCGGCGTTGCCAGCCGTTATGTGGGCTTTGTCGTGGCACTGATGCTGATCGTGCTTGGCCTGTTCCCGGCGGTGAGTGGTTTTGTGCAGCACATTCCTGAGCCAGTGCTGGGTGGTGCCACCATCGTGATGTTTGGCACGATTGCGGCATCGGGTGTACGCATCGTTTCGCGCGAGCCGCTGAACCGTCGCGCCATTATGATCATCGCACTGTCGCTGGCCGTTGGCCTGGGTGTTTCACAGCAACCGCTGATTCTGCAATTCGCCCCGGACTGGCTGAAAACCCTGCTCTCCTCAGGCATTGCTGCCGGTGGTATCACCGCAATCGTGCTTAACCTCGTCTTTCCACAGGAAAAGTAACCCTTAAGGCAGGCTACGGCCTGCCTGTTATTTATCCGCTTTTACATCCAGGCTGTTGAGCTGTAACGGTAATTCAGGCATAACAACCTCTTACCGGATAAATATCGGGATGGATGGATGCGATGAAATTTTTAGGCAAGTTTTTCCTTACCTTACTGCTGCTGATTCTGCTGGGGCTGGTTGTCCTGTATGTCTTGCTACAGACACAGTGGGGCGCAGGTTGGTTTAGCCGTTGGGTAAGTGATAAGACCGCCTGGCATCTTTCCCTCAGCAAGATAGAGCACAACTTCTCTTCTCCCTCGCACATCATGCTGGATGATTTCAGCTTTGGGCACGATGGTCAGCCAGCGGTGTTGGTGGCCAAGCGCGTCGATCTTGGACTGGCGCTGGTGCAATTCAGTGACTGGCTGCATTTTGATAGCATCGACGTGCGTGATGGCGAGATTAACCTCGCGAATCAGACGCCCGATACCACGCTGCCTATCCAGGCCAATCGCCTGCAACTGAACAACGTGCGCATTGATAGCCCGCACAGCATGCTGCCGATGATCGCTGAACGGGTTAATGGCGGAATTATCCCGTGGAAACCGACCCCGACGGATATGCTGGGCAGCGATGCACAGTTCCAGATGAGCGCAGGCAAGCTGACGCTGAATGGTGTTCCAGGCAACAATGTGCTGCTGCAGGGAAGTGTGAAGCAGCACCGCATGATATTCAGCAATATTGGGGCCGATCTCGCGCGTGGTTCGATGACCGGCAACGCCGAGCGCGACGCACAGGGTAACTGGAAGATTGATCAGCTACGTCTTAACGATATCCGCCTGCAGACCCATCAAAATCTGAGTGATTTCCTCAATCCTCTGCGCGACGTGCCGTCAGTGAGCATCAATCGCCTGGATATGACCGATGCCCGACTGCAAGGGCCCGATTGGGCTGTCACCGACCTCGATTTAACCCTGAAGAACATCACGCTGCGTGGAGATGACTGGCAAAGCGATGATGGCTCACTGTCGATGAATGCCGGTAACTTCATTAATGGTGGCTTTGAGCTTAACGATCCGATTGTGAATGCCAACTTCTCGGCGCAGGGCATTGAATTGGCCCAGTTCAGTTCACGGTGGGCCAATGGCGTGATCCGTGCCAGCGGCAACTGGACGCGCAGCGATAAACGCCTGACGCTGAATGATTTAGCCATTGCCGGGCTGGAATATACCTTACCGCAGAACTGGCGCGACCGCTGGCAGCAAGCGTTGCCATCATGGCTGGATAGCGTGCTGGTGACACACGCTACAGCCAATCGTAATCTGGTGATCGACATCAACCCTGCTTTCCCATTCCAGATGACCGCGCTGGATGGTAACGCCGATAACCTGCTACTGGCACGCCAGCATCAGTGGGGAATCTGGGGCGGTAAAGCGAGCTTTAACGCGGCGGAAGCAACGTTTAATCGCACCGATCTGCGCCATCCCTCCATTGCCTTTAATGCTAACGATCAGCAGATTCAGGTGACGGAAATGAGCGCCTTCAACGGTAACGGTTTGCTGGAAGGGACGGCGAGTGTTGGCCAGGATGCACAGCGTCCATTGACGCTGAATCTCAAAGGTCAGGCGGTGCCCGCCAATGTGTTGCAGAACTGGGGCTGGCCTGCGTTGCCTCTTAGCGGCAACAGTAATCTTTTGTTACAGGTGAAAGGTTCATTGAGTGCTGCCGCGCCATTGCGCCAAAGTGTTGAGGGTAATGTGTCCGTGACCACCGATACACAATCGGTGCAGCAGACGATGCATGCGGGTCAGGTTCAATAGATTGGCAGCAAACGGTAGCGATGCGAGGAATGCCGCGTATCAGTAGCGACACCCTGTCGCTCACCGATGCGCCATTCTTCGCGCTGCTACCGATTAAGGTTGAAGATGGCTAAAACGTAATCTGCACGCATTAATTAATGCGTGCACCCGAGCCACCCTCTTCTAATGCACCCTCTGCATCGGCTGGCAGTACGATATATACCCCTTCAAACACCGCACCCAGCTCATCGTCACCAAACAGTTCCACTTCCATCTGCACGCGTGCTTTACGACCACGCGCCAGACGGTCAAGGTCGCCACTCAGTGATCCCAGGTCGGCAATTGCACCCGGACGCCCACTAATGGGCTTACTGTAACGAATATGAGCATCGGCAAGGATGATAGTGCCGCCGAGATGCCGCTCGCGCAGTAATAGCCAAATCAGCCCCCAGCCTGTGAGCGTAGCCAGTGAGAACAAACTGCCAGCAAATAATGTGTGGTGCGGGTTCTGGTTGCCGGTTTCTGGCATGGTAGTAACGAACTTCTGCCCGGTATATTGCAGAATGCGCACGCCCATTTTCTCACTGAGCGGAATATGCTCGTACCAGGCCTGCTGCAACTGACCACACCAGTCAGCGCGGTGCAGAATGTCATCCAGTGTTACCACCGGTTTGATCATCAGGAAATGGCGCACCGGCGTGGTTTGTGGCGCGGTGATTTCTCCCTGATTGACATAGCCCAGCTTGGCGAAGAACTCCACGGCGTCTTCACGCGCGCTACAGGTCACGCGCTTCGCCCCCTCCTGACGCGCAACGGATTCCAGCGTCATCGCCACCAGCGTCCCTAATCCTTTGCCCTGCACCGAAGGGTGTACGGCCAGGAAGCGGATGGCCGCTTCGTTTTCCGCATTGATATAGAGACGGCCAACCGCAACAGGATCGCCCTGCTCATCGACCACCATCTGATGATGCGCCAGCGCATCCCAGGCATCACGTTCAGAGCCCTGCGGCTGACGCAGCGGCTTACGTAACATTTCCCAGCGGAACTGATAATAAGTATCCAGTTCTTCCGCCGTTTGCGGCACACGAAGATGATACATAAAGTGATTCTCTCGTTCGGAGCTTGCGTGGCTGATCCCTGGCCGCTCGGCTGAAAACCTCACACCTGCAACCAGAAGGTCACTGGGCCATCATTCACCAGCGAAACCTGCATGTTGGCAGCAAAACGACCGTTCGCCGTGGTCACACCCTGTGCCCGGCAACAATCGCTGAAATAGTGATAGAGACGCTCGGCTTCCGCCGGTTCGGCACCACCCGAGAATGAGGGACGCATGCCTTTGTTGGTGTCGGCGGCAAGTGTGAATTGCGAAACCACCAGCACGCTGCCACCGGCCTGCTGTACGTTCAGGTTCATTTTGTCGTTCTCATCACCGAAGATGCGATAACCCAGCACGCGTTCAGATAAGCGCTGTGCCTTTTGCTCATCATCGCCCTTCTCCACCCCTAATAACACCAGCAAACCGGCGCCAATCTCGCCCACCGTCGCGTCATCCACCACGACGCTGGCGCGACTGACGCGCTGAATCAAAGCAATCATGTTTCCTCTCGTTCTTTTTCGCGTTCCTGCTGTTTTAGCTGGCGATAGTCATCCAGGGTGACGGTGATTTCCGCGCCTAACAACACAATACACCAGGTCCAGTAAACCCATAAAAACAGAATCGGGATGACTGCCAGTACGCCGTAAATTAATTGATACGAAGGGAACATCGTAACATAGAGCGCAAACCCTTTTTTGCCCAGCTCAAACAACAGCCCGGCGACAATCGCGCCGACCAGTGCATCACGCGTTGGCACACGGCGCGTTGGGACGATGCTGTAGAGCAACCAGAACGCGAGGATGGCGAGCACCAGAGGGAAGATGCGTAACACCTGATCGATAAGGCTGGTGACGCCGGTGACGTTGACCCAGCGTAGCGATAACAAGTAAGAGCTGATGGCCAGACTGGCACCCGCCAGTATCGGGCCGAGCGTCAGGATCATCCAGTAGACGGCAAAGGAGTAAACCATTGGCCGTGGTTTAGTACTGCGCCAGATCGCGTTGAGTGCGCTGTCCACCGAGTGCATCAGCAACAGCGCGGTCACGATCAATCCGACAATCCCTACCGCTGTCATTTTATTGACGTTGGCCACAAACTGGTCGAGATAGCGCTGGATAACGTCACCGGCTGCCGGCATAAAGTTGCTGAAGATGAAATGTTTAAGCTGGACGCTGATCTCCGAAAACATCGGGAAAGCGGCAAAAAGCGCAAACACCACGGCGATCAGCGGCACCAAAGCCAGCAATGAGACGTAGGCCAGATTCCCGGCCTGCGTCGTCATGTTGTCTTCATCAACACGGCGCCAGAGCAGTTTAACCCACAGGAAAAACGCGTGTGCCGAGTGACGCAAATGGTTACGTGTTACCACTCAGCGACGGCTCGCGAACCAGTCCGGCACGGTTTTCGCGTCTTCCACCAGCACGCTCTCTATACCTAGCGCGCGCGCGGCATCAATGTTGGCGCGATTATCATCAAAGAACACCGCTTGATCGGCGGTATAGCCTTCGTGCTCAAGCACATATTGATAGATACGCGCTTCTGGCTTACGCATGCCTATGTCTTGCGACATATAGACGTGATCGGCGGCCTGTTGCACTTCCGGATACTGCGTTGGCCAGAACTCAAAGTGCAACTGATTGGTGTTGGACAGGATTACCACGCGCTCACCGTTGGCGCGCAGTGTGTTCATGATCGCCAGCGTTTCCGGACGCACCCCGACAAACACCGCCTGCCAGCCCGCGGTGAATTGCGGATAGCTTAAGGCGATATCCAGTTGATCACAGATACGCGCCGCAAACTCGGGATCGCTGATCTCACCACGTTCGTGTTTCTCGAACGCCTCATCCATCTGGAAGCGACTTTGTAAGGTCGCCAGCGGCACACGTCCCAGGTCACTCCAGACGCCGAGCACGCGATTAAAATCGATATCAACAATCACATTGCCTAAATCAAAGATGTACAGCATGACGCCTCTCCTTCTATTCCCTGGATCATTCACTTTAGCGGCAAAAAGCATGACTGAACAGGTACGATGAGGGGGAAATAAGCGTTCTGGAATCGGGGACAACTTTCACAAAGCGAGCGTTGCAGCGGGTTGCAGGCACAAAAAAGCCCCGCGATGCGGGGCTTAAATATCAGACTGTTTCGCTTACTCTTTACCGCCGCGAGACGCACGCTTACGGTCGTTCTCGGTCAGGTGACGTTTACGAATACGGACTGACTGCGGAGTCACTTCTACCAGTTCGTCATCATCGATGAACTCGATAGCCTGCTCCAGCGTCATTTTCTGCGGTGGAACCAGAGTGGTCGCTTCATCAGTACCTGACGCACGCATGTTGGTCAGTTTCTTACCGGTCAGGCAGTTAACTGTCAGGTCGTTAGAACGGCTGTGAA